>NZ_JBDHZL010000142.1:0-5567 GCF_039811905.1 Nigerium sp.
CGCCTCGCTCACCAGGCCGCAGCGGTCGGGGGTGGTGCAGTAGACGTCCCACAGCTCGGCGCGCGGCTGGGGGATCGCGCGGCCGAGGACGCCGTCACCGCGCAGGACGATGCGGTACGAACCGCCGTCCAGCACGGTGAGGCGCTCCTCGGCCGCGCCGGTGGTCGGAACCTGCTCGGCCGGCGGGATCGCGGCCCACGGACGCCGTGCCGGCGAATCGGGGTGGGCCTGCGTCTCCGGTCGGGCGAGCAGCGCGGTCATGCGTGTTCCTTCCTTGCGACACCGCCACGGCGTCGCCTCGAACGTCGCAAACTATTGAAATATAAACTACCTTGGTTCGTCCACTCCGCACGGTGACGGATCCTTCGGATTCCCCGGCATGTCACCCCTAGTAGGACGTCGAATCGCGTCGCCCCCGACGTGCCGTTGCCGAAGGACGTCCCAGCCCGGGTGACCGCGCCATCCCCGGCTCGAAACGTAGAGACACCTCGCCCCTCCGGACGCCTCCGCGCTTCGGCGTAGCCCCGCCCTTGCGGCGTCCCAGCACAATAGGAGCCATGACCTCGACCGACCTCGGCTTTCTCGTCATCGGAATCCTCGCCCTCGCCGTCGCCGGCCTGGCCACCGTGGTGGCCCGTCGCTTCCACCGCGACGAGATCTTCGCGGGCGCCACGCCCGGCACCATCCCGCCCGACCCCCACGCCCCGCGCGAGCGTCTGCGCACGCAGGAGTACCAGGGTGAGGTCGCGGTGGCGTTCTCGCCGCCGCGCGGCGTCAGCCCCGGCCTGGTCGGCACCGTCGTGGACGGCTCGGTGGAGGCGCGCGACCTCACGGCGATCCTCGTCGACCTCGCGGTCCGGGGCCACCTGACGATCACGGCCGTCCCGGCCGATGAGAAGCCGAACCCGGTCCGCAGGAAGTTCGCGCGGCGTCCCGAGCCCGACGGCGAGCCGAAGACCGACTGGGTCCTCGAACGCGCCGACCGGACGCCCGCCGACGCGCTCGACGGCCTCGAATCCCGCCTCCTTGACGGCATCTTCGCGCCGGGCGTCGAGAAGGTCCGCATGTCCCAGCTGGACGCCCGCGGCCTCCAGGCGCTGCGGCAGGCCCAGGTCGACCTCTACGCCGGGGCGGTCGAGCGGGGCTGGTACGCGCGGCATCCGCAGCAGCGGGGTGCCGGCGGCGGGTGCCTCCTCCTCGGCCTGGGGTTCGCGTTCGCCGCCCTGTGCCTGATCGCGCGCCCCGCGGTGGGCGGCATCGGGGCCGCCCTGATGATCGTCGCGTCCACGATCTGGATTTCCCGCGCGATCCGCGGCCGGACGCCGCGCACGGCGGAGGGGACCGCGGTCCGCATCCAGGCGCTCGGCTTCAAGCGCTATCTGGCGACGGCCGAGGCCGATCAGTTCAAGTTCGAGGAGGCGGCCGGCATCTTCAGCCGCTATCTGCCCTACGCGATGGTCTTCGGGGTCGCGCAGCACTGGGCGAAGACGTTCGGGGAGGTCGCCCGCGCGGCCAAGGACGTCCCCGGGGCCGACGTCAACTTCGACCTGACCTGGTTCGACGTCGCCGCCCTTTCGGCCCTGGACACCGCGACCGACCTGCTCTGGCTGGACGCCCTCGACGGCTCGTTCGACCTCTTCGACGGCGACGCGTTCCTCGCCTTCGGGGGCGACGCGGTGGAGGGCCTGTCCGGGTTCGCGACCGAGATCGGCGACTTCATGGGCTCCCTCGACTTCCTCGACGGGCTGGGGGACGGCTGCGACTTCGACTTCTGACGGGGGGTTTCGCGGCGCCGCGGACGCCGTCGAACCTGACCGCAGTCTCGCCACCCGCGATTTTGGCGGGGCCCGGCGTCTCGTGTATGTTTGGACGTCGTCCGGCCCCTATAGCTCAGTCGGCAGAGCGTCTCCATGGTAAGGAGAAGGTCTGCGGTTCGATTCCGCATGGGGGCTCTGTGTCCGAGTGCACACCGTTCGGGGTCGGGAACAAACCTGGCCTCCGAAGGGTTGGAATCTCGGGCAGGGGCGGGATAGCTCAGACGGTAGAGCAAGCGGCTCATAATCGCTGTGTCACGGGTTCAAGTCCCGTTCCCGCTACCGAGAAGTTCACCGGCAAGACCGAAAGTGAGGCGCACGATGGCCAAGAAGGCAGGGGACATTCGCCCGAAGATCACCTTGGCGTGCACCGAGTGCAAGGAGCGGAACTACATCACCAAGAAGAACCGGCGCAACACGCCGGATCGCTTGGAGTTGAAGAAGTTCTGCCCCAAGTGCCACTCGCACACCGCGCACCGCGAGACGCGCTGAGCCAAGCGAAACGGGCCGTCCCCAACAGGGGCGGCCCGTTTTGCATGCCCGGACGCCGTCGCGCCCGTTCGTCGCCGATCCGGTAGCGAGGGTGCCGGACCGTCAGCCGATCAGGTCCACGTACAGGTCTGCCAGGCGGCGGGCGGCGTCCGACCAGGTGAACCGCCGCGAGTGGACGCGCGCGACGACCCCCATTCGCTCCGCGAGTTCGTCGTCGGCCAGCAGGCGCGTGATCCCGGACGCCCACAGTGCGGCGTCCCGGCTCGCCATCAGCAGGCCGGTCTCGGAGTCGACGACGACCTCCCGCAGGCCGCCGGCGGCCGACGAGATCACCGGGACGCCGGACGCCGCGGCCTCCAGCGCGACCAGCCCGAACGTCTCCGAATGCGAGGGCACCAGGAACATCCGGCAGTGCCGCATGAGCCGGGCCAGTTCGGGGCGCGGGCGTCCGCCGACGAACGTCACGCTCCCGGTGAGCCCGAGCTTCTCGATCATGACGTCCAGCTCGGCGCGGTAGGCGGCGAAGTCCTCGGAGATGTCTCCGGCGATCACGAGATGCGGGCGCAGCTTCCCCGGGACGCGCGCGAGCGCCGCGATGGCCAGATCCGGTCCCTTCAGCGGCTGGAGGCGGGCGGCGTACAGCACGTAGCCGCGGTCGTCCGTGGAAAAGACCGGTGCCTCCTCCGCGGCCTCGGCGGGCCGGAACAGCTCGGTGTCCACCCCCGGCGGGATCACGAAGACGCGCGTCGGGTCGGCGCCGCACCGCTCGATCACGGTCCGCGCCTCGGCGGTGCTCACGGCCACGATGGCATCCGACTCGCGCGCGGTGAGCGCCTCGCCCGGGACGCGGGCCGGCGACTCCGGCGGCTCCCCGTCGCCCAGCGGCGAGCCCGGCAGGGCGGCCACCGAGTGATAGCTCTGCACGTGCGGAACGCCCCACTCCCGCGCGACGGACAGCGCGGCGACCCCCGACATCCAGTGGTGCGACTGGACGAGGTCGTACGGCTCGAGCCCCCGGAGCCCTTCCGCGAACTCGGCGACGTGGGCGTCGATCGCGCTCTTGGCGAGCGGCCTGGGCGGGCCGGCGGGCAGGTGCCGCAGCCGGACGCCCGGCGACAGCTCGACCACGTCGGGCTGGTCAGGATGGGAGCGCCGGGTGATGAGGTCCACGGTGTGGCCTAGTGCGGCGAGGCCGAGCGCCTGCTGGCTCTCGACGACGTTCATGCCCCCCGCGTCGCCCGATCCCGGTTGGTCGGCCGGTGACGTGTGCATCGACACGAAAGCAAGGCGGAGACTGCGCACAGGCGAAGGCTAGCGTGCGGAACCCCCGGTGGCGGCGGCCCGGCGCGAAGCGTGGACGCTGCACTAGCCTGTGACCCATGCCCATCAGCGAGGCCCACGTGGGGAAGACGTACCCCCCGACCCAGCCCTATCTCGTCACCGCCGGCAAGATCCACGAGTTCGCTCGTGCGCTCGGCGACGAAAACCCTGCCTACGCCGGCGCCGAGCCTGTCGCGCCGCCGACGTTCGCGGCCGTCCTGGCGGCCGACGCGTGGGGCGCGCTCTTCGACGACCCCGAGCTCGACCTCGCGCTGTCGCAGACGATGCACACCAATCAGAAGTTCGCCTGGAGGCGTCCGCTGCGCGCCGGCGACGAGGTCGTCGCGACGCTGACGATCGACGGCGTCCGGGCCCGCGCGAACACGGCCTTCGTGACGATCGCCGTGCTCTTGGCGACCACCGCCGGCGAAGAGCTGTGCACGGCGTCCTCGACGCTGCTGCACACCTGGCCGGTCGAGAACGAGGAGGAAGCATGAGCGTCGAGGTCGGCACCGAACTGCCGCGGCTGGCCGTTCACCTGACCCGGGAGACCGCCGTCCGCTACGCGGGGGCGTCCGGTGACTTCAATCCCATCCATTACTCCGATTTCTATGCGCGCGCCCTCGGCCTCGAGGGCTGCATCGCGCACGGCATGCTCACGATGGGCACCGCGCTTCGGGTGGTGACCGACTGGGCGGGCGATCCGGCGAAGGTGCGCAGCTACGGAGTCCGGTTCACCAAGCCGGTCCCGGTGCCCGACGACGCCGAGGGTGCGCTCGTCGAGTTCGCCGGCCGCGTGACGAAGGTCGCCGACGGCGTCGCGACGGTCGCGATCGACGCGCTGTGCGACGGCGTCAAGGTGCTCGGGTCCGCCACCGCGGAGGTGTCCGTTGACTGAGCTGCTGTCCGATCACACGACGTTCCGGGTCGGCGGCCCCGTGGGCCGCTGGGTGGAGGGCAACTCCGCTGCGGAGATCGTCGAGGCGGTGAAGCAGGTGGACGCCGCCGGCGACGACCTGCTGGTGCTTTCCGGCGGTTCGAACATCCTGGCCTCCGACGAGGGGTTCGCGGGCACCGTGGTGCACGTGGCCTCCAAGGGCATCGAGATCAGCGAGTCGTTCTGCGACATCGACCTTGCGGCGTGCGGCGGCGTCCTGGTGACGGTCGAGGCGGGGGAGCGGTGGGACGATCTGGTCGCGTTCGCCGTCGAGAACGAGCTCGTCGGCATCGAGGCCCTCTCCGGCATCCCCGGCGCCGTCGGCTCGACCCCGATCCAGAACGTGGGCGCCTACGGCCAGGAGATCAGCCAGACGCTGTGGAGCGTCCGGACGTGGGACCGCAAGACCGGCTGGTACCAGACCTTCGCGAACTCCGGCTGCAAGTTCGGCTATCGCTGGTCGCGCTTCAAGGCCGAGCCGGGGCGCTACGTGGTGCTGCAGGTCATGTTCCAGTTCCTGCAGGGCGACCTGTCGGAGCGCCTCCGCTACGGCGAACTCGCGCGGCGGCTGGGCGTCGAGGCGGGCCAGCGCGCCCCCATGACCGACGTCCGCGAGACCGTGCTCGGGCTGCGGCGCTCGAAAGGCATGGTGCTCAATCCCGACGATCACGACACGTGGAGCGCGGGTTCGTTCTTCACGAACCCCCTGCTCACGCCCGAGGACGCCGACCGGCTCCCCGAGGGTGCCCCGCGTTTCGCGCAGCCGGACGGCCGGGTCAAGTCGAGCGCCGCCTGGCTCATCGAGCACGCCGGCTTCGGCAAGGGCTACGGGACGCCGCCGGCCACCCTGTCGACGAAGCACACCCTGGCCCTGACGAACCGGGGCGGGGCGAAGGCGTCCGATCTGGTCGCGCTCGCGCGGACGGTGCGCGACGGCGTCCGGGACGCCTTCGGCGTCACGCTGGTCCCCGAGCCGGTCTTGCTGGGGGTGAGCCTGGACTGAG
>NZ_JBDHZL010000143.1:0-5540 GCF_039811905.1 Nigerium sp.
GCCGCGGCGTCCGGGACGGTCGGGGCCGGGACGGTCGGGGCCGCGACGGTCGGGGTCGCCGGGCAGCGGACCCTCCAGCAGGGCGGCCACGGCGTCCACGCGCGCCTGGTCGATGCCGGGCGCGACCGCGAGCAGCGACCCGACGTGCGTGTGCCCCTCCAGGCCGCCGACGACGCCGTCGCGGGGCGCGAGCAGCAGGTTGTCGAGCACCTCGAGCCGTCCGGCGACGACGACCTCCGTCCGGCTGCGGACCCACTCGTAGCGAAACGGCGTCCCGTCGGGGGCCCAGCCGGGCGTCACGATCTCGGCGGCGACGTAGCCGGCGTCGGCGGCCATCTCGACCCGGGTCCGCTGGTCGTAGCGGGCGTCCGCGTAGGCGATGACCTGGTCGGGCACGAGTTCGAGCGTCGCGTCGGCGTCCAGGACGACGGTCGTGTGTTGGGTGGCCGGCGCGGTCGGCGTCCGGTAGATCCGGGTCGCCGACTGCGTCGTCACCAGGGCGGACGCCGCCCGCCCGACCTCGAACCGCTGCCGGTAGGCGTCCCCACCGAGGTAGCCGCCGCCGGGGTTGACGATCACCGAGGTCACGAGCCCGCCGGGTTCGAGGTAGAGGGGGCGCAGCGTGCGCAGCGAGCCCTCGTGCCACTGGCCGGCCACCACCGACCGGTCGCCCCGGCGCTCCACGCGCAGGGCGACCGAGCCCATCGCGGCGCGATCGACGCCGGCGATCGGGGCGGGCGGTGCGTCCACGATCGTCATCCGAGATCCAGCATCAACACGTCGTGCCGCAGCCAGGTCAGGACGCCGTCGAGCCCCTCGTCGGTGCGCAGGTTCGTGAAGCAGAACGGACGCTCACCGCGGAACACGCGTGAGTCGGCCTCCATGACCGCGAGGTCGGCGCCCACATGCGGCGCCAGGTCGGTCTTGTTGATGACGAACAGGTCGGACCGGATCATCCCCTGCCCCGCCTTCCGCGGGATCTTCTCGCCCTGGGCCACGTCGATGATGTAGATCGAGAAGTCGACCAGCTCGGGGCTGAAGGTCGCCGACAGGTTGTCGCCGCCCGACTCCACGAAGACGAGCTCCAGGTCGGGGTGTCGCGCGACGAGGTCGGCGATGGCGGTCTCGTTCATCGACGTGTCTTCGCGGATCGCCGTGTGCGGGCAGCCGCCCGTCTCGAGGCCGACGATCCGGTCGACCGGCAGCACGCCGGTCGCCGCGAGGATCTTCGCGTCCTCGATCGTGTAGATGTCGTTCGTGACGGCGGCCATGGAGATCTCGCCGGCCATGGCGGCGGCGATCCGCTCGATCAGGGCGGTCTTGCCGGCCCCGACGGGGCCGCCGACGCCGACCCGGACGGGTCCTCGGCTGGTGGGCATCTGTTTCTCCTTCTCAACTCATGAACATGCGCGCCCGCTGGCGCTCGTGGCGCATCTGCGCGATCTCGAGGCCGGGCGCGACCGCGCCCAGCGCCTCGATCGGCAGCTCGGACGCCGCCGCGGCCGCCTGGGCGACCCGCGGCTGCACGTGCGCGAGCACGTACTGGCCGGCGTCCTGGCCGAGGGGCACCGCCCGGACGGCGTTCTGCGTCAGCGACGTCACCGCCGCGTGCAGCACGATCGCGACGACCGTGGACGCCGGCGCCCCCAGCGCCCTCCCCACGAGGGCGGTCGCGATCGCCGGATGGCCCGCCGCGAGGCCGGCCTCGATGCGTTCGGCGTAGGCCAGCAGCCAGGGTGAGGGATGGTTCGCCGCGGCGATGGCGACGGTGCGGCGTCCGAGATGGGCGCCGGCGTCCCGGACCTGCCTCGGCAGGGCCTGGGCGCGCAGGAGGTCGTCGACCTCCCAGACCGTCTCGATCGCGGACGCCGTCGCCGTCAGGTGGGCGGCGAGAGCGTCCGTGGTCGTGAGTTGGTCGCGAACGTAGGCGTCCAGCCAGGCGGCGCAGCTGTCGCGGTCGTGCACGACGCCCTCGGCGACGTAGGTCTCCAGCCCGAAGCTGTGGCTGAACGCCCCGGTGGGCAGGGCCGAGTCGGCGAACTGCAGCAGCGGCAGCAGGTACGCCGGCAGGTCAGTGGGTGTGGGCGGCATGCCGGAAGGGCACCTCCATCACCCGCTCGACGACGGCGTACGGCGTGCCTTCATGGTCGAGGAAGTGGGTGACCGTCCGGTCGTGCTGCACGACCATGACCCCCGCCGACGTGTCGAGGCCCGGGGCCTTGAAGTCGGCGAAGAACTGCGCGGGCAGGTGCCGGTTGCCGAGCCCGTGCGCCACGCGCAGCGCCTCGACGACGCTGCGCGGGGCGATCACGATGACGTCCTGCGAGACGACCGACACCGCGACGACGTCGCTCCCCTCGCGGAGCAGGATGTCGCCGTCGCGCAGGTCGGCGTCCGCAGCCAGCCGGAGGCCGAACTCGCGCCCGTGGTCGGACCTGACGCGCTGGATGCGCTTCGTCAGGTCCGCCGAGGCGAGCTGGACCCGTTCGACGTGCAGCTGTTCGCGCTCGGCGGCGGGCAGGTCGGCCAGGTTGCCCTCGATCGCGGTGATGATCACGCGGCGGCCCTCAGAAGAGGAAGTACCGCTGGGCCATCGCCAGCTCCATGGCCGGCACCGACTCGATGAGCTCCCCGTCGACGTGCACCTGGTACGTCTGCGGGTCGACCTTGACCGTCGGTGTCGCGCTGTTGTGCACCATGTCGGCCTTCGTGAGGTTCCGCACCCCGGACGCCGCGTGCACCTGCTTGCGCAGCCCCAGCTTCTCGGGGACGCCGGCGTCCAGCGCGGCCTGCGAGACGAACGTGAACGACCCCTCGTGCACGGCCGACCCATACGCGCCGAACATGTCCCGCATGAGCGTCGGCTCGGGCGTCGGGATGGACGCGTTGGCGTCCCCCATGACCGCGTGCGTGATCTGGCCGCCCTTGAGGATGATGTCGGGCTTCACGCCGAAGAACGCCGGCTGCCAGATGACCAGGTCGGCCCACTTGCCCACCTCGACCGACCCGACGACGTCGCTGATGCCGTTGGCGATCGCCGGATTGATCGTGTACTTGGCGACGTAGCGCTTGATGCGGTTGTTGTCGTCGAAGTCCGCGTCGCCCTCCAGCGCGCCGCGGGTCTTCTTCATGTGGTTCGCCATCTGCCACGTGCGGATGATCGTCTCGCCGACGCGCCCCATCGCCTGGGAGTCGGAGCTGGTCATCGAGAAGATGCCGAGGTCGTGCAGGACGTCCTCGGCCGCGATCGTCTCGGGCCGGATGCGGGAGTCGGCGAACGCCACGTCCTCGGGGATGTCGGGGTTGAGGTGGTGGCACACCATGAGCATGTCGAGGTGCTCTTCGGCGGTGTTGCGCGTGAAGGGCAGCGTCGGGTTCGTGGAGCTCGGCAGCACGTTGGGCAGGCCCGCCATCACCATGATGTCGGGCGCGTGGCCGCCGCCGGCGCCCTCGGTGTGGAACGTGTGGATGACCCGCCCGTCGATGGCCTTGATCGTGTCCTCGACGAACCCGCACTCGTTGAGCGTGTCGGTGTGGATCGCGACCTGCACGTCGTACTCGTCGGCGACCTTGAGCGAGGTGTCGATGCAGGCCCGCGTCGTGCCCCAGTCCTCGTGGATCTTCAGGCCCATCGCGCCGGCGGCGAGCTGCTCGGCGATCGGTTCGGTCGCCGAGGCATGCCCCTTGCCCATGAAGCCCAGGTTCATCGGGAACTGCTCCGCCGCCTGCAGCATGCGCGCGAGATGCCAGGCGCCCGGGGTGATCGTCGTGGCGTTCGTGCCGTCGGCCGGGCCGGTGCCGCCGCCGATCATCGTCGTCACGCCGGACGCCAGCGCCGTGCCGATCTGGGTGGGCGAGATGAAGTGGATGTGGGAGTCGATGGCGCCCGCGGTCACGATCTTGCCCTCGCCCGCGATCGCCTCTGTGGCAGTGCCGACGATGATGTCGACGCCCGACTGGGTGTCGGGGTTGCCGGCCTTGCCGATGCCGACGATGCGGCCGTCCTTGAGGCCGATGTCGGCCTTGACGATGCCGGAGGCGTCCAGGATGAGGGCGTTCGTGATGACGGTGTCGACGGGGCCCTCGTCGCGGGTGAGGCGTCCGTTCTGGCCCATGCCGTCGCGAATCACCTTGCCACCGCCGAAGACGACCTCGTCGCCGTAGTGGGTGTAGTCCTTCTCGACCTTGGCGAACAGGTCGGTGTCGGCCAGGCGGACGGAGTCGCCCGTCGTCGGCCCGTAGAGATCGCTGTACTCGCGACGGCTCAATTCTCGGCTCATGGGTGGGTTCTCCTTCTCAGTCGAGGGGGCCGTCGGTGAGGTTCGCGAGGCCGTAGACGGCGCGGTCGCCGCCGATGGCCGTCAGCGTCACCGTGCGCGCGTCCCCCGGCTCGAAGCGGGCGGCCGTGCCGGCGGGGATATCGAGGCGGAAGCCGTGGGCGGCGTCCCGGTCGAAGCGGAGCGCCGGGTTCACCTCGGCGAAGTGGTAGTGGGAGCCGACCTGCACGGGGCGGTCTCCGGTGTTGGTGACCTCGACCTCGACGGTCGGGCGGCCCTCGTTGATCGCGATCGGCCCGTCGGCCAGGTGGTATTCGCCGGGAATCATCGGTTCTCCTTCGGCCTCAGCGGATCGGATCGTGAACGGTGACGAGCTTCGTGCCGTCCGGGAACGTCGCCTCGAGCTGCACGGCGTGGATCATCTCCGGGACGCCGTCCATCACGTCGTCGCGGGAGAGCAGGGTCGTGCCGTAGGACATCAGGTCGGCGACCGTCCGGCCGTCGCGGGCCGCCTCAAGCAGCTCGGCGGTGATGAAGGCCACCGCCTCGGGATGGTTGAGCTTGAGACCGCGCTCGCGCCGGCGGCGCGCGAGGTCGCCGGCCACGACGATGAGCAGCTTCTCCTGCTCACGTGGTTCGAGGTGCATAGATACTCCCGTGGTTGGCAGTGAAGCGCGGCGCGTCCGCGAAACCCCTGGGACCAGGGGTTTCGGCGTGCGCCGCCGGTGGCACCGTAGCCCCCGACTGCCCCTCCAACGCGCGTGCCCAGGGCCGTTACATGGCTCTAACACGTCCGTAACGCAACGGTAGAGACGCCCGGACGCCCCTACGAGGCCGGCGGCGCCACCGACTCGCGGATCACCTCGGGGCACTCGACGCGGGTGACCCCGGGCGGAGCCGGGTCCTCCACGACGCCGAGCCGCGACAGCAGCGCCCCCACCGCCAGCTGACCCATCACCCGGTGCGGCAGCGCCATCGTCGTCAGCGCCGGGTACAGTTCGCTGGCCACGTTCTCGTAGTCGTCGAAGCCGACCACCGACAGGTCATGCGGGATCGACAGCCCCAGCCGCCGGGCGGCGTGGTAGACCCCCATCGCGGCGATGTCGTTGTAGGCGAAGATGGCGGTGGGCCGGTCCGGCGCGTCCAGCAGCGGCAGTGCGGCCTCCTCGGCCGGCTTCGACCCGAAGTGCACCTGCTTCGGGACCGCGACCCGGCCCTCACCGAGGCCGGATTCGGCCAACGCCGCCTGAAAGCCCTCAAGCC
>NZ_JBDHZL010000144.1:0-5539 GCF_039811905.1 Nigerium sp.
CGGCGGCCCGCGGTCGCGCCGGTCGCGGTGGGGCTGGCCGACGCGGCGGTCGCGCCGACCGTGGCCCCGGAGGCGCTGGTCGCGCCCGCTGCGCCCGCGGTGGGGGAGCCCGTGGCCCCGGCGTCCTCGTCCCGGACGGCAGCGAACGTGCTGACGCCCTCGGGCGCTCGGGGGAGGTCGGCGTCCTGCCCCGGATCGGGGAGGGCGGTCGCCGTCTCCTCCGGCGGATCGGACGGGGACTCGGGGGGCTGCGTCACGGCGACCATCCTAAACGCGCCGGGTTGGCCATACTGGACCGGTGATGTCCGAACCGGACGCCGGCGGCGTCCTCGTGCTGGCGGCGACGCCGATCGGGGATCTCGCCGACGCGAGCCCCGCCCTTTCCCGCGAACTCGGCCGCGCCGACCTCGTCGCCGCCGAAGACACGCGGCGCCTCAAAGCGCTCGCCGCGCGGCTCGGCGTCCGGGTGTCGGCGCCGGTCGTGTCGTACTTCGACGGCAACGAGTCCGACCGGGTCGGGCTGCTGCTGAGCGCGCTCGAGGAGGGCAAGCGGGTCGTCGTCGTGACGGACGCCGGCATGCCGGTCGTCTCCGACCCGGGCTTCCGGATCGTCGCGGCCGCCGCCGCGTCCGGCTACCGGGTGACCGCCGCCCCGGGGCCGTCGGCCGTGCTGACCGCGCTCGCGGTGTCCGGCCTGCCGTCGGACCGCTTCTGCTTCGAGGGCTTCCCTCCCCGCAAGGGCGGGGAGCGGCGCCGGCGGCTGGCGTCCCTGGCGGAGGAGCAGCGGACGATGGTCTTCTTCGAGGCGCCCCACCGGCTCGCGGCCTTCCTCGCCGACGCCGCGGACGCCTTCGGCGCCGACCGGCCGGCGGTCGTCGCGCGCGAGCTGACGAAGACGTACGAGGAGGTCGTCCGGGGCGGGCTGGCGGAGCTGGCCGCGTGGGCGTCCGAGGGGGCGCGCGGCGAGATCTCGGTGGTGATCGCCGGGGCGGTGCCCGCCGTCGGAAGCATCGCGGACGCCGTGGAGGCCGTCCTGCGGCGCGTCGACGAGGGCGAGCGGTTGAAGGCGGCCGTCGCCGGCGTGGCGGAGGCGTCCGGGTTGGGGAAGTCGGAACTGTACGACGCGGCCGTGGCCGCGAGGAAGGGGCGCTCGTGAGCGGGGCCGTCGTCCGGAAACCGTTGCCGACGAGGGGAGATCGGCCGTGACCGCGCTCGTCCCGGCGCCCGAGCCGCTGCCGCGCCCGACCACGGACGCCCACACGCACCTGTCCACGACGGCCGAGCACCTCGGGCTCGACGCCTCCGAGCTGATCGCGCGGGCGGCCGCGGTGAACGTGACCCGGCTCGTCGACGTCGGCACCGACGTCGAGGACTCGGTCGAGGCGATCCGGCACGCGGAGGCGTCCGACCGGGTGGTGGCCGCGGTGGCCATCCACCCCAACGACGCGGCCCGGCTGGGGCCGCGGCTGCCCGGCGAGCTGGAGCGGCTGCGGGCGCTGATCGGGGCGTCCGACCGCGTACGCGGGGTGGGCGAGACCGGCCTGGACTACTTCCGCACGCGCGAGCCCGAGGGGCGCGCGCTGCAGAAGGAGTCGTTCGCCGCGCACATCGCGTGGGCGAAGGAGTTCGGCAAGGCGCTCGTGATCCATGACCGGGACGCCCACGCCGACGTCGCCGACGTGCTGGACGCCGAGGGCTGGCCCGAGCGGGTGCAGTTCCACTGCTTCTCGGGGGACGCGGCGTTCGCCCGCCGCTGCCTCGACGGGGGCGCCTGGCTGTCGTTCCCGGGCACGGTCACGTTCAAGGCGAACCACGACCTGCGCGAGGCGCTCGCGCTCACGCCGGCCGACCGGTTGCTCGTCGAGACCGACGCGCCCTACCTGACGCCGATGCCGTACCGCGGCAAGCCCAACGCGTCGTATCTCGTGCCCGTCACGCTGCGGTACCTGGCCGAGCAGCGGGACGCCGACGTCGCGGGCCTGTGCGACGCGCTGCACGCCAACGCGACGGCCGTCTTCGGCGACTGGGGCGCCGCGTGACCGCCGGGCCGGGGGACGCCGACCCCGCGGCCGTCGAGGGCCGCGGGCCGGGCGAGGGCCTGCTCGACCCGCGCTCGCTGCGCGCACTCGCGGCCGAACTGGGCCTGCGTCCGACGAAGCAGCGGGGGCAGAACTTCGTGCACGACGCGAACACGGTGCGCCGGATCGTCGCTGCGTCGGGGGTCGGGCCGGACGACGTCGTGCTCGAGATCGGGCCCGGCCTCGGCTCGCTGACGCTCGGCCTGCTGGACGCCGCGGCCGCCGTCACCGCGATCGAGATCGACTCGGCGCTGGCCCGGCGGCTGCCGGCGACCGTCGCCGAGCGGATGCCCGCGAAGGCGTCCGCCCTGCGGGTGATCGAGGCGGACGCCCTCGACGTCGACGCCCTGCCCGACCCGCAGCCCACCGCGGTCGTCGCAAACCTGCCGTACAACGTGAGCGTGCCGGTGCTGCTGCACCTGCTCGCCCGGTTCCCGGGTTGGGACCGCGGCCTCGTGATGGTGCAGCTCGAGGTCGCCGACCGCATCGCGGCGCGGCCGGGCTCGCGGGTCTACGGAGTCCCCAGCGCGAAGATGGCCTGGTACGCCGACGCCGTTCGCGTCGGCACCGTGCCCCCCACGGTCTTCTGGCCGGTGCCGAACGTCGACTCGGGCCTCGTGCGGATCACCCGCCGCGAGCCGCCCGCGACGACGGCGCCCGTCGAGCGGGTGTTCGCCGTCGTGGACGCCGCCTTCGCCCAGCGCCGCAAGATGCTGCGCGGGGCGCTGGCCGGGCTGTTCGGCTCGTCGGCGGCCGCGTCGGAGGCGCTGACCGACGCCGGAGTCGACCCGCAGGCCCGCGGCGAGACCCTCGGCATCGCCGACTTCGCGCGCATCGCCGAGCGGCTGCCCGGCTCGGGGTGACTCCCCGGGCCGGGCGCCTCAGTGCTCGTTCGGGTCGCTGTCGGCGTCGGCCTTGGTCGGGTGCACGGCGCCGGCCACGTGGTCGGGCGGCCCGTACAGCGAGTACAGCTTCAGCGGCTCCTCGCCGGTGTTGGTGACGTTGTGCCACTTGCCAGCCGGGATGAGGATCGCCCAGTCGTCCGTCACCTCGTCGGTGAAGGAAATCTCGGACTCCGACGCCCCCATCTCGACGCGGCCGGTGCCCTGTTCGATGCGGATGAACTGGTCGTGGTCGGGGTGCACCTCGCCGCCGATCTCCCCGCCCACCGGGATGGCCATCAGGGTGAGCTGCAGGTGCTCGCCGGTCCACGCCGTCGTGCGGAAGTTCTCGTTGGCGACGGTCGCGTCTTCGATATCGAGGGTGTACGGGTTCGGTCCGGAATCTGTCAGGGCCATGATCGTCCTCCTTGAACGGGGTCGGCCCCAGCCTATCGAGCCCCTCCGACAGTCCCCTGATCGGGCGCCGGATCGTTGCCCGGGCTTCACGGACGGCTGGCCGCGGGCAGGCGTCCCTGGTAGGAATGTTCGCCATGACCTCTCCGACGGCGATCGCCGGCCCCGTGCGTGTGCGCGCCGCCGGGAAGATCAACCTGGCCCTCAAGGTGGGGCCAGTCGGCGACGACGGGTATCACCCGCTCGCCACCGTCTTCCAGGCGGTGTCGCTGGTCGACGAGGTCACGGTGACGCCCGCGGAGCCCGGCCGCTTCGACATCACGGTCGCCGGCGAGCAGAGCGCCAGCGTCCCGTGGGACGACCGCAACCTCGCCGTCCGGGGCGCCCGGCTCCTCGCCGAGCGCTACGGCGAGCCGGCAGAGCTGGGGGCGTCCATCGCGATCAGAAAGGCCATCCCGGTCGCGGGCGGCATGGCGGGCGGCTCCGCGGACGCCGCGGCCGCGATGCTCGCCTGCTCGGTCCTGTGGGACCTCGACGTGGGGCCCGGCGAGCTCGGCGATCTGGCCGGGGAGATCGGGGCCGACGTCCCGTTCGCGCTGCTCGGCCAGACCGCGCTCGGGACGCGCCACGGCGACCGGCTCGTCCCGGTGCTGAGCCGGGGCACCTACCACTGGGTGCTGGCGTTCGCGGACTTCGAGCTGCCGACGCCCGCAGTGTTCCGCCGCTTCGACGAGCTCACCGCCGGCCGCGAGGTCGAGCAGCCCGCCGTCCCCGACGGGCTGCTGGAGGCGCTCGCCGCCGGCGACCCCGCCGCGTTGGCCCGGTGCATCGAGAACGACCTGCAGGAGCCCGCCGTGGCGATGCGGCCGCACCTGGAGCGCGTCCTGGCGGCGGGGGACGAGTTGGGCGCGCTCGCGTCCGTCGTCTCGGGGTCGGGGCCGACGTGCGCGTTCCTGGCCGCGAGCGAGGCGGCCGCCCTCGACATCTCGGTGAAGCTCAGCGCGACCGGGCTGTGCCGCGCTGTGAAGCGCGTCTGCGGGCCGGTGCCGGGCGCGCGCTTGGTCGTGTAGGGAAGGACGCCGCCGGCGGCGGGGATGCTCCCCGGGTGCCGGTCGGCCGGCGTCAGCTCAGCACCCGCGCTGCTCGGGGTCGTCGGGGGACGCGGGACCGGTGTCCCCGTCGTCCTCCGCCCCGTCGTCTTCGCCCTCGTCGTCTTCGCCCTCGTGGGGCAGCTCTTCGAGCCGCAAACGGGGGTCGACGTCCAGGTTGCGCATGCCGTTCCAGGCGAGGTTGACCAGGTGCGCGGCGACTTCTGGCCGGTTCATGCCCGACGTCACCCGGGCGTCCACCCACCACTGCCCGGCGAGCGCGACCAGGCCGACGAGCATCTGCGCGTACAGCGGGGCGGTCTCGGGGTCGTAGCCGCGCCGCTCGAACTGGGCGGCCAGCAGCCCCTCGACACGGCTCGCGATCGCGGACAGGATCGTCTGGAACGACCCCGCCGGCTGGAACGGGTTGGAGTCGCGCGACAGGATGCGGAAGCCGTCGGGGTTCTCCTCGATGTAGTCGAGCAGCGCGAGGGTGCCGAGCTCGATGAGCGTGCGCGGGTCGGTGCGCGGCCGGGAGATGGCCTCGGCGATCGCGTCGTGCAGGGTCCGCATGTCCTCGGCGACGACCGCCGAATAGAGGCCCTCCTTGCCGCCGAAGTGCTCGTAGACGACCGGCTTGCTCACCTGAGCGTGGCCGGCGATCTCTTCCACCGACGTGCCGTCGAGCCCCCGCTCCGCGAACAGACCGCGCGCCACGTCCATCAACTGCTCACGACGCTGTTCCCGCGGCATGCGGACACGGCCGCGGCGGGCACGGGAAGGGGGGACGGGGCTCGTCACACCCCCTAGTCTGACCCACCGGCGCGGGTGCGGCCACTTTGGCCCCTCGCCCCGCGCGTCCCGGGGCGTCCCGGCGCGTCCCGGCGCCGTCCGCGAGGGCGGCGGACGCCGGGGGCGTCCGGTGGACTCGGGCGTCCGGCGATCTCACGCCGACGTGATCGGCCCTGTTGTTTGCTCACACCTCGTGTGCAAGCCCTAGGAGACGCACGCGCGACGCGGTCGAGGGCACAGCGGGTCGAGGACACCGGGGCGCCGAGGGCACCGGGGCGTCCGAGGG
>NZ_JBDHZL010000145.1:0-5383 GCF_039811905.1 Nigerium sp.
CTTCCAGAAGGGCTTCATCAAGGCCCAGATCGTGAGCTACGACGACCTCGTCGAGCTGGGCTCCGAGGCGGCCGCCAGGGCCGCGGGCAAACTGAGGCTCGAAGGCAAGGACTACGTGATGGCCGACGGCGACGTGGTCGAATTTCGTTTCAATGTATGATTCTGCTGCGCATCCTGAGGGGGTTGGACGTCTGAGGATGTGGTCGCGTATGGAAGAGTCAGGGGCCCGCATTTGGACTAGTTGAACGTCCGCGCATGGGCTAGTCTGTTCGTGTGGTCTACCTGCGACGGACGCTCGATGCCGAGCTCGACGATCTGATGCCCGCGCTTGCCGCCATCGCGATCGACGGCCCCAAGGGTGTGGGTAAGACCCAGACCGCTGCGCTCAGGGCGGAGGCGATCTGGAGGCTCGACGATGTGGGTCAACGTGCGGCTGTGAGCGCTGACTTCGACCTGTCGACGGCCCCGAGCGGAACGCTGCTCATCGACGAATGGCAGCACCTCCCCCAGGTCTGGGACTCAGTGCGTCGGCAGGTTGACGCAGGAGCGTCCCCGGGGCGATTCCTGTTGACAGGGTCCGCGGCGCCCCGCGACAGGCAGGGGACGCACTCCGGGGCGGGGCGCATCGTGTCGCTGCGCATGCGGCCCATGGCCCTGCATGAACGGGGACTAACCGCTCGTCACGTCTCATTGGCTGGGTTGCTGCGCGGTGAGGCGAAGGTGAGGGGGGATTCGCGCTTCGTCCTGGCCGACTACGTCGCAGCCATCGTCGACAGCGGGTTCCCCGGGATCATGGCCGCCCCGCCGCGCGCGCGTCGCCTCATGCTTGACTCCTACCTGCAGGCGATCATCGACCGCGATCTTCCCGGCGAAGGTTTCGAGGTGCGCCGCCCAGAAACCCTGCGGCGATGGCTTGCTGCCTACGCCGCTGCCTCGTCCACCACGACGTCGTACTCCAAGATCTTGGATGCGACCACGGGTGGCGACGGCACGCAGCCCGCCAAGGAGACGACCGCGGGCTACCGTGACCAACTGACGCGGCTGTGGTTGCTCGATCCCGTCCCGGGGTGGTTGCCGGCCGGGACTCCGCTGAAGCGGCTGCAGCAGGCCCCGAAGCACCAGTTGGCGGACCCGGCCTTGGCGGCGAGGCTTCTGGGTCTGAGTGCTGCGACGCTGGTGGGGACCGGCGCCAGCATGTTGGGGCCACTGTTTGAGTCGCTGGTGGCTCTGGACGTGCGCGTTGCAGCGCAGGCCGCTGATGCTCGCGTGAGCCATCTCCGCCTTCGTGGCGGCGACCGCGAGATCGACCTGATCGTGGAGGGCTCAGGCGGTGAGGTGCTCGCGGTAGAGGTGAAGCTTGCGAGTGCGGTCGAAGACTCCGAGGTAAGGCATCTGCTGTGGTTGCGCGACCAGCTCCCCGGCCGAGTGGTCGACCTTGTGGTCGTCAACACGGGCCCTTCGGCCTATCGACGTCCTGACGGCGTCGCGGTGGTTCCTCTGGCCCTGCTCGGTCCGTGACGAGGTTCGTCACGCAGGTTCAGCGGCTCGATCGAACGCTGTAGCACCGCGTGCTACGGTTGAGGCGTGACGGAGATCATCAGCCAACGAGAGCTGCGCAACGAGAGCGGGCGCATCATGCGCGAGCTGGACGCCGGCCGCTCCTTTATTGTGACGCGCAATGCCGCTCCGGTCGGCGAGCTGCGGCCGCTGCGTCGCCACCGTCTGGTCGACCGCGCGGTCGTCGCGGAGATTTTCCGCAGTGCACCCGCGATCGACCGTCAGCGGTTGGTCGAGGATCTCGACGCCGTGACGGACCAGGGCATCGATCCCCGTGCCTGAGCAGCATGACGCTGGCCTGCTTGACACGTCCGTCGTCATTGACCTGGGCCAGCTCGACGAGGAGAGGCTGCCCGGTCGGGCAGCGATCTGCGCGGTCACCTTGGCGGAGCTCTCCGCCGGGCCAGCGGCGACCGAGGACCCTGCCGAGCGGGCCCGTCGCCAGGATCGCCTGCAGCGGGTGGAGGCCGCGTTTGAGCCCATCGCCTTCGGCACGGAGGCTGCCCGCGCCTACGGGCGTGTCTACGCCGCCGTGGTGGCGTCTGGCCGACAGCCCCGTCGACGCATCGCCGACCTCATGATCGCCTGTGTGGCCCTCGCCGAGGGGTTGCCGCTCTACACGCGCAACCCGGACGACTTCACCGGCCTCGACTCGCTGCTGGAGATCGTCGCCGTCTGAAAAGCGCTGCCCGCCCCGGTGGTGGGGCCAGACTCGTCGGCTGTCGCGCTGCAGTTCTTGGGCGATGGCGAAGCTCGGTGCGTCCATAGGGGACCTGGCAGCCGATCTCGGCGCCGGGCGCTCACTCTGACGCCTTTGGCTACGGAACGCGGTCGGGTCCCGATTTAACGTCTAGCGTTATTGACGCGTCACGTTATAGGATCGTTTGGTGATCAGGTCGTTCGGCGACAAGCGGACGGCCCAGATCTGGGACGAGCAATACGTCAAGTCGGTCGATCGCGCCGTGCAACGCGCGACTCTTCGCAAGCTCGAGATGCTGCACGCCGCCCGGGACGTCGAAGACCTTCGCGTCCCACCGGGCGACCGGTTGGAGCAACTCAAGGGCGATCGGGTGGGCCAGCACAGCATTCGGGTCAACGACCAATGGCGGATCTGCTTCGTCTGGCGCGACGGCGCCGCCGATCGCGTCGAACTGGTCGATTATCACTGAGGGGAGGCGGCATGACGAGCGACGACAAGATCCCGACCATCCACCCCGGGGAGATCCTCATGGAGGACTTCATCGATGGGTTCGGCATCACCCAGAACCGGCTCGCGGTCGCCATCGGCGTCCCTCCGCGCCGCATCAACGAGATCGTGCACCGCAAGCGGGGCATCACGGCCGACACGGCGGTCCGGCTCGCCAAGTACTTCGGGACTTCCGCTGAGTTCTGGATGGGCCTGCAGTCCCATTACGAGATCCGCATCTCTCGCGCCGCGCTCCGCGAGGAACTGGCCGGTCTCCAGCCGCTTCGAACCGCATGAGTGCAGATCCTGTCTGGGTCGCGGGCTCGGACGCCCCGTGCCCCGACGATGTGGCATGGTGCTGGCCACCATCCCCGAATGGTTCGGCCTCGAACACGCCAACGCCGAGTACATCCAAGCATCTCGTGTGAAGGAGACGTGGACAGTGCGCGAAGCCGGGGAGGTCGTGGGTGTGACCCTGGTGGATCGGCACTTCCCACACGTCGCCGAGATCTACCTCACCGTCGTCGAAAAGGCGCTCCACGGCCAGGGCATCGGCACAGCGATGCTCCGCGCCATCGAGGCGGACGCCCGCACTCGGGGGGCCGACTCTACAAGTCAAGACATTGGGGTCCTTCCGACCCTGACCTCGGCTACGCGCTCACTCGGAGGTGCTGTCAGGGGTTCGGCTTCCTTCCCTTGGAGGAAACCGACCTGTGGGGTCCGGACTCGCTGTGCCTGATCATGGTCAAGCCGCTGTGACACGAGAGTCGGCGCTTGGACCTCCGGTCGACGCTTGGCTCCTACGTCGGGGCGAGGAACCTCCCGGCACATGCACTGGCTGAGGAAGATCAAACGGGCATCTGTGCGGT
This sequence comes from Nigerium sp., assembly GCF_039811905.1. Classification (NCBI taxonomy): domain Bacteria; kingdom Bacillati; phylum Actinomycetota; class Actinomycetes; order Propionibacteriales; family Propionibacteriaceae; genus Nigerium; species Nigerium sp. Next base: position 3,613 of record NZ_JBDHZL010000145.1, read on the forward strand.
GTGCGGCGGTCCGCCAACGCCGCGTCGGTCCGGCCGGCGGAAGGCCTGGGGTTAGCGCCCGCGTCGGTGTTCGAGGAGTTTGGTGCAGACGAGTGGCTCGGTGTGGCTCGCCTGCCCTCCTTTGCCAAGGCTCCCCACTGCGCTGGGTCGCATCGGCGTGACACGGCGTCCTACCGGTGCGGCAACTCGGTCCAGGTGATTTCGACGTCGGAGGCGACGTCCTCCGCCACGCGACGCAAGGCCTCGGCGTGGGAGGCGATCGAGTCGAAGGCGTCCTCGCCGTGGGACACGATCCACGCGGTGACCTGGTGCTCGTCGACGCAGACGGGTGCCGGGAACTGGCACCCGCCGTCGAGGGCGACGGTGCTGGTGGGGAAGGAGCGGGGGTCGGTCCCGTGCTCCATGGTGGCGAACCACTGCTCGAGCTCCTTGACGAGGGCTGCCGCACGCCCGGGCGCCCCCAGGTCTGCCTGCAGCGTCACGACCGAGCGCTCGTTCCAGTGGCGGGGGCCGATCCGGGCCCAGCCATAGTTCACGTGGTAAGGGGTGGCCATGTCCGCACTCTACGACGTCGCCACGTTCGGCATCGCAGCCCAGGGCCGCCGTTGCCGTTCTCTCAGGCGCGGGCCGCGGACTCGTCGGCTGATGCGACGCTGAAGCGTTCCCCTTGGTGGGCCGGCTTCTCGAAACCGTGGCCCAGGTCATCACGCGCTACTGAAGCCCCTGGCCGGTCATGTGAGACGTCAGCTTATGCTTCGTGTGGAGGCGGGCGATGGGTGTGACCCATGGTGTCTGCTCGCGCGGAGCGGTGACCGTCACCCTCGGCATCCAGCGCTGCGCTTGCTCACCAGCACGCCGAGGCATCCCCGACCCACTCACCACGAATGGAGACAACCCATGAGCATCCTGTCCGAGAAGTACACCCTGGCCAACGGCGTCGAGATCCCCAAACTCGGCCTCGGGACGTGGTTCATCGACGACGACAAGGCGGCTGAGGCCGTGCGCGCCGCCGTGGAGATCGGCTATCGCAACATCGACACCGCGCAGGCCTACGGCAACGAACGTGGGGTGGGGGAGGGCGTCCGGACCGCGAGCGCGCCGCGCGACGAGCTGTTCGTCTCCACCAAGCTGGCGGCCGAGATCAAGGACTACGACCGAGCCGTCGCGTCGATCGAGGGTTCCCTGCAGACGATGGGGCTCGACTACGTCGACCTCATGCTCATCCACGCGCCTCAGCCCTGGAGCGACTTCCGTGGTGGGGACTACGCCGAGGGCAACTTGGCGGCGTGGAGGGCCCTGGAGGAGGCGTACCGGGCGGGCAAGATCCGCGCCATCGGCGTCTCGAACTTCGTGCAGGCCGACCTGGACAACATCATCGAGGGCGGCACGATCGTCCCTCATGTCAACCAGCTGCTCGTCCATGCCGGCAACACGCCCACCGAACTCCTGGACTACTGCACCTCCCACGGAATCCTTGTGCAGGCGTACTCGCCGATCGCCCACGGCGAGATTCTCTCCAACCCGGACGTCGCGGCGATGGCCGAGCGGTACGGCGTCACTGTTCCGCAACTGTGCATCCGCTACACGCTGCAACTCGGCACGGTGTCGCTCCCGAAAACCGGGAATCCTGACCACATGCGTTCCAACGCCGATGTGGACTTCGTGATCGGCGACGGGGACATGACGATCCTGCGGGACCTGCATGCCCGGGAGTACGGCGAGTCGAGCGTCTTCCCCGTCTACAGCGGGAAGTGAGAGGCGGGCGCACACT
>NZ_JBDHZL010000146.1:0-5336 GCF_039811905.1 Nigerium sp.
CCGCCTCCCGGACGCCCGCCTCCCGGACGCCCGCCTCCCAGACGCCCGCGGCTCAGCGCACGCGCAGCGTGACCCCGGACGCCTCGGGCCGCAGCGTCCCGGCCGCCGGGTCGGTGCCGATGGCCTTCGCGGACGCCGCGGCGCCCGTGTCACCGGGCTGGGCCCCCGCCCCCTCCGCCGGGGACGAACCTCCCGCCGCCGGCGGCTGGGTGGCCGGGCTCCCCGGCGCAGCCGCGCCGGGGGCGTCCGGGGCGATAGTGACGCGGAAGCCGGCGTCCTCGAGGCGCCGCTGGGCGGCGTCCTGGCGGAGCCCACGCACGTTCGGGACCGCGATCAGCCGGGGCCCTCGCGAGACCACGAGCCGGATCGTGTCGCCGCGCAGCACGTCGCTCGCGCCCGGGCTCTGCGAGATCACCTCGCCGCGCGGGACCGATTGCGAGGTGTCCTCGACGACGCGCGCCCGGAGGCCGAGCTGCTTCAGGGTGGCGCGGGCGTCCGTGGCCTGGCGTCCGGTCAGGTCGGGGAGCGTGACCGGCTCCCGCCCCTGCGAGAGCACGTAGTCGACGGTCGTCCCGCGCGGGACGCCGGTGCCGGCGGGGGTCCCCTGGCTGATGACCGTCCCGTCGGGGACCGTGTCGCTGTAGCGCTCGCTGACCGTGCCGGGCGTGAGGTCGAATCGGGAGAGGGCCTTGCCCGCGGCGTCCTCGGTGAGGCCGGCCAGCCGCGGCACGGCGAAGCGCTCGGGGCCGGTCGACAGCCACACGCGCAGCGTCGCGCCCGGTTCGACGCGCGCGCCGGACGCCGGGTCGGTGCGCGACACCTCCCCGGCCGGCACCGTCTCCGACGGCTCCTGGTCGATCGCGACGGTGAACCCGGACGCCTGCGCGGCCGCGACGGCGTCCGGACGACTCAGCCCGCCCAGCGCAGGGACCGCCGCGAGGCGTCCGACCGCGGCGTACCAGCCGCCCACCGCGAGCACCAGCACCAACACCAGCGCGACCAGCGCGACGGCGGCGCGGCGCCGGCGGTAGACCGGCGTGTGCTCCCAGTCGCGCGGCGGCGGCAGCGACGGCAGCCCTCGCGTGGCGGGGGACAGCGGCGAGATCGGGCTCGGCCCGCCGTCGGAGTAGTACGGGACGCCGTCGGTCGCGATCTCGAACGACGGCGTCGGCGAGAAGCCCGGGGTGAAGCGGAGCTCGCGGCCCGCGTCGTCGGGCGCCACCTCGGACGCCGGCAGCGTCGGGATGCGCGACGGCCCGGCGTGCGCGGCGTCCAGCTCCCGGGCGGTCAGCGCGAGGGCGAGCCGCGGGTCGTCGGCTTCGCTCGCGCCGAGCGCCTCGCGCGCCCGGCGCAGGTGCGCGGCGAACACGGCGGCGTCGAGGGGGCGGCGCGACCGCGTCCGGGAGGTGGCGGTCGCGACGAGGGCGTCCAGGTAGTCGGGGATGCGCCCGCCGACCAGCGACGTCGTCGAGGACGCCGACGGCGGCGGCACGTCGCGCTGGATGTGCGCGTACGCCACGTCGAGCGGGGTATCGCCGCGGTGGGGTTTGCGTCCGGTGAGCAGCTCGTACAGGACGATGCCGAGCGAGTAGACGTCCGAACGGGCGTCCGCGTGGCCGCGCGCGACGATCTCGGGCGCGATGTAGGAGACGGTGCCGATGACGATCTCGCCCTCGGCCGCCGGGGCCGCGTCGGCGACGGCCTTCGCGAGCCCGAAGTCGGCGACCTTCACCTGGCCGCGGTCGGAGATGAGCACGTTCTCGGGCTTGACGTCGCGGTGCACGAGGCCCGCGGCGTGCGCCGCGCCGAGCGCGGTGGCGACCGGCTCGAGCAGGTCGAGCGCCCGGCCGGGGGCGAGCGGCGCCTCGCGCGTGATCACCTGCCGCAGCGTGCAGCCCGAGACGAACTCCATGACGATGTAGGGACGCCCGTCGTCCATCCCTTGGTCGAACACGGCGACCACGTTCGGGTGGGACAGCAGGGCGGCGGCCCGGGCCTCGGAGTCGAAGCGGGCGGCGAAATCGTCGTCGGCGTCCAGGTGGTCGTGCATCACCTTGACGGCGACGGTGCGCGACAGCCGCAGGTCGCGGGCCTCGTAGACGGTCGCCATGCCCCCGCGCGCCACCCGCCGGACGACCTCGTAACGGTCGCCCAGCACGTGACCCAGCCACGGGTCATGGCGGCGCGTGCTCACAACGTTCGCTCCGGACTTGATTGGGGAAGGGGCCCGTGCGGAACCGGTAGTCACACTAGGTGGCCCGCGGTGCACTTCCTCGCCCGACCCGCCGGGAACCTGCATATGCTGACGCCCGTGACTGCATTGATGGGAATCGACACGCGGCTGAAACTCGCCCGCCTCTATCTCGTGACGGACGCCCGCGCCGCGACGGGCGACCTCGCGCCGTTCGCGTCGGCGGCGCTCGCGGGCGGGGTCGACATGATCCAGCTCGCCGACGCCGACCTCGACACGCGCGCCGAACTGGACGCCCTCGCGACGCTGCGCACGGCCGCGCAGCAGCATCAGGCGCTGCTGGCGACGTTCGGAAACCCCGACATCGCCGGTGAGTTCGCGGCGGACGTCCTGCACCTGCCCGACGACGGCTCGGACGCCAAGAAGGCCCGCCGGTCGCTGCACCAGTTCGCGGTCGTGGGGCGTTCGTGCCGGGACGCTGACGACATCGCGCGGGCGCTCGCCGACGAGGCCGTCGACTACCTCGTGGTCAACGCGGACATCACGGCGATCGAGTACACCGCCCAACTGGCCCCGCCGGCCGATCCGGAGAGCAAGCCGTGGTTCGCGGCCGGCGGCATCACGCTGGACTACCTCGACGTCGTCCTGGAGGCGGGGGCGCGCCGGGTGATGGTGTCGCGCGCACTGTCCCGCGCGAAGGACCCGCAGCAGGCCGCGGCGGCCTTCCGGGCGAAGCTGCAGGAGGTGTGGCACGACCCGGCGATGGAGGCCGTCACGATGTCGGCGTTCAAGTCCGGGCCGCTCGTCGGCGACGCCGAGGCGTTCCCGTACCCGCCGAAGCCGCGCGACGACGGGCTGTCGATCGGCTGACCTGGGCGGTCGGCCGGGCGGGCGATCGGACGATCCGGCGTCCCTCAGAACGCCCGGTTCGCCGCGGCGTGCGCGAGGTTCGTGAGCGCCCGGACGCCGTCGGACGTCAGGGGCGCGCCGTCGAGCGCGGCGAGGGCGGCGTCCAACTCGCGCTCGATCTCCTCCTCGACGAGACGCTGCGCGCCCGAGGAGACGATGATCTCGCGCGCGTCGTCGACCTGGGCGGGGGTGAGGTCGGGCCGGCCGACGAGCTGGGCGAGGCGGGCGGCGTCCGGCTCGGAGGCGTTGATGACGGTCTGCGCGAGCAGCAGGGTGAGCTTGCCCTCGCGGAGGTCTTCGCCGCTGTCTTTGCCGGTGAGGGACTCGTCGCCGAACACGCCGAGCAGGTCGTCGCGGTACTGGAAGGCCCGGCCGAGGGGGCGTCCGTAGCGGGTGAAGACGTCCTGCTGCTCGGGGGACGCCCCCGCGAGCGCGCCGCCGATGTTGAGCGGCCGCTGCACGGTGTAGCAGGCGGACTTGTACGTGACGACGCGCCCGATCATGTCGATGAGCTCGCCGGCGCCGCCCGGCCCGGTGACGATCGCCCACGGGTCGTGCGCCTGGGCGAGCGAGTCGAGGTACTGGCCAGCGGTCACCTCCGTCCGGACCGCCTGCAGGTACGGCTCCGCGCGGACGAGCGCCGCGGCGTCCAGCCCGCTGGAGCGGAACAGCTCATCGGACCAGACGAGCAGCAGGTCGCCCAGCAGGATCGCGCCGGCCACGCCGAACGCCTCGGACGCCCCCCGCAGGCCGGCCTCGCGGTGGTCGGCCTCGAACTGCCGGTGGGCGGCCGGGACGCCGCGGCGCGAGTCGGAGGCGTCCATCACGTCGTCGTGCACGAGCGCGGACACGTGCAGAAGATCGAGGGACGCCGCCGCGCGCACGAGCGCGTCGGACGGCTCCCCGCCGACCGCGGCGTGCCCCCACAGGCAGAACGCCGGGCGCAGGCGCTTGCCGCCGCGGGTGAACAGCCGGGCGCGCTCCCAGACGGGCGCGAGGCGCGGGCTGATGTCGTCGAGCGTGGCGCCGGCGGCGTCCAGGAACGCCTCGAGCGCGTCGCCGACGGCGTCGCGCAGGCCGGCCCCGGCGGGATCGGACGCGTCGAGTGTGACCACGAACTGAGCCTATCCAAAGGCCGGAGGGGCCGCTGGCCTAGGGTGACCGCTATGCCCACTTCGCAGGTCACCACGATCGTGGACCGACTCCGCGAGCATGCGACGTTCTCGTTCGAGTTCTTCCCGCCCAGCGACGACGCTGGGGTGCAGCAACTGATCGGCACCGTGGACGCCCTCGGGCCGTTGCGCCCCGACTGGGTGTCCGTGACGTACGGGGCGACGGGCGCGAGCCGGTACAAGACGTTCGCGGCCGTCGGGGCGATCCGGGGCGCGACCGACACGCCGCTGATGGGGCACCTGACGGTGGCGGGGCAGCCGGTCGGGGAGGTCCGGCGGGCGCTGGCCGCCTACCAGCGGCTGGGCGTCACCCATGTGCTGGCGTTGCGCGGCGACCCGCCGGGTGGCGGGCGGTTCGAGCCGCACCCCCAGGGGCTGGCGAACGCGACCGAGCTGGTACGTCTGGCGAAGTCGGAGGGCGATTTCATCGTCGGCGTCGCCGCGTTCTGCGATCCGCACCCCGAGGGGTCGGCCGAGTTGGACGCCCGCATCCTGCTGGAGAAGGAGCAGGCCGGGGCGTCGTTCGCGATCACGCAGTTGTTCTTCTCGGTGGACTCCTATGTGGCGCTCGTGGAGCGGTTCCGGGCGCTGGGGGGGACGATCCCGATCATCGCCGGCATCATGCCGGTGACCGTGCCGAGCCAGATCGAGCGGTTCGCCGCCCTGTCGGGGGCCGCGATGCCCGCCGACTTCGAGGCGCGGCTGCGGGCCGTCGCCGACGACCGGGCGAGGTTCCGGGAGGTGGGCATCGAGCTGATGACGGCGCTCGCCGACGATGTTCTCGCCGCCGGGGCGCCGGGGCTGCAGTTCTTCACGCTGAATCGCTCCAAGGCGACCGCGGAAATCCTCGCCAACCTGCGCACGATGCCGGTGCGGTGAGGGACGCCCTCGGGCGCTGAGGGTCTTCCGGGCGCGGTGGGTGCGCTCTGGCGCGTTGGCGAGGCTGATGTCGTCCGCGCGCCTGGTGTTGTCCGCGAGCCCGTGCGCGCTCCCCATGGTGCGAACGGGCGGACTCTGGTTGTCGAGAGGCCCAGCCAGAACGGCGTCCTGGTGGATCCAGCGCG
>NZ_JBDHZL010000147.1:0-5317 GCF_039811905.1 Nigerium sp.
CGACAACCCCACCTCGACGACGAAAACCGACCTCGCGCGTGCCACAGCACGCGCAACGTCGGTTTTCGTCGTCGAGGTGCGGTGAGCGTCTGCGAGGTGACCGCCCATCGCGAACATGGCCTCGATCATGCGGGTCCGGCGCCTGACCCGCCGGTCACCCCCGGGAGAGCCCGACCAGCCGCGCCCGCGCGGCGAGGGCGAGCTTTTCGGCGTCCGGGACGCGGATGCGTCCGGAGAAGACGTCGTAGCCGGCGTCCTCGATGCGGTCGAGGATGCGCCGGTACAGGATCAGCGCGGTCCCCACGCACCGCCGGGACGCCCGCGGCAGCATCGCGAGCCCGGCCTCCGCCTCCACGTACAGCTGCCGGTTTCGGAGCACCTGCTCCCGCATCATCGCTTGCCAGGCCGGCGTCACGCGGCGTAGCCACGGGTCGGCGCCGTGGCGGGCGAGGTCGTCCTGGGGCAGGTAGACGCGGCCGCGGTCGAGATCCTCGCCGACGTCCCGCAGGAAGTTCGTGAGCTGGAACGCCAGCCCCAGCGCTCGAGCAGGCCCCTTCGCCTCGGGGCTCAGCGGCTCCAGCACCGGCAGCATCATCTCGCCGATCACGGCCGCGGACCCCTCCATGTATCCGTCCCGCAACTCCGGCCAGGACGCCCACGTGGTGCGCGACAGGTCGAGCTCCATCGCGTCGAAGAACCTGTGGAAGCAGTCCGGGTCCGTCCCTCGCCTCCTGATGCTCTCGACGATGGCGTCCATCACCGGCTCGTCGGCCTCGCCGGCCTCCAGGGCTTCGAAGAACCACTCCCGGAAGGCCGCCAGCCGCTGGGCGGGCGTCCCGAGGCGGGGGACCGCGAGGTCGACCATGTCCGGCTCGTCGACGAGGTCGTCGGCCAGCCGGCACAGCGCGTAGACCGCGTAGACGTCGCGGCGCTGGTCGGGCGGCAGCAGCAGCGCGCCCCGGTAGTACGTCGTGCCGTGGCGCCGGGTGAGTTCGGCGCAGCGGCGGCGTCCGGACGCGAGCAGGCCGGTCATCGCGCCTCCCCGCTCGGACGCCGGTGCGCTCGCGCGGACGCCCGCCGCCCGGCCCCCTCCCGGACGCGCTCGGCGGCCAGCTTGCCCGAGATCAGCACCATCGGGATCCCGACCCCGGGGGTCGTCCCCGACCCGGCGAACACCAGGCCCGGGACGCGGCGGTCGACGTTCCGCGGACGGAACGGCCCCGTCTGGGCGAACGTGTGCGCCAGCGCGAACGGCGTCCCGGCGGCCATGCCCTGGGCCGCCCAGTCGTCGGGCGTGACGAGGCGCTCGGTCACGATGTCGGTCGGGTAGCCGTGCTCGCGCAGGAACGTCAGCATCCGCTCCCGCACGCGCGGCCCCTCGGCGGCCCAGTCGAGGCGCCCCGCATCGAGATTCGGCACCGGCTCCAGCACGTAGAGGGTGTGGCAGCCGGCGGGGGCGGCGTCCGGGTCGTCGAGCGACGGCACCGCGACGAATCGCGACGGGTCCGCCATCGGCCGGCCCCGGTCGATGAGGTCGGCGAAGGCGTCCTCCCAGGCCCGCCCGAAGTGGATGTTGTGGTGCCCGGCCCCCTCGGGCAGCTCACCCCGGACGCCCACGTGCCAGACCACCGCCGACGGCGAGAACGTCCCGCGCCGGGCCGTCCGTGGCGGCCGGACGCCCGGCAGCAGCCGCGCGTAGGCGACGGGCAGGTCCGCGGTCACGACGACGGCGTCCGCCTCGATCAGTTCCCCGGACGCCAACAGCACCCCGGACGCCGACCCGTCCGGGTGGCGCGCGACGCGCGTCACCTCGCTGTCGTAGCGGATCTCCGCCCCCGCCTCGGACGCCGCCGTCGCCATCGCCCGCGGCACCGCGTGCATGCCGCCGACGGGGAACCGGACGCCCTCCACCGAGTCCATGTACGCGATCACCGCGTACAGCGCGAGCGCCTTCGCCGGGTCGAGCCCGGCGTACAGCGCCTGAAAGCTGAACGCCCGATGGAGCCGCTCGTCGTCGAACCAGCGCGCGATCTCGGGGCCGAGGCGTCCGAAGCCGCGCAGCCGCAGCAGCCGCAGCATCGCTCCCGGGTGGCGCAGCAGGTCGAGCGGCGAGTCGTAGTTCACGTCGATGAAGAAGGGCACCTCGACGTCGTTCAGCTCGCGCAGCCAGCCGACGAAGCGGTCGAACGCGGCGGCGTCCTTCTCCGAGCACGCGCGCGCGATCTCCGCGCGCATCGCCTCGTGCCCGGGCCGGATCAGCAGCCGCGAGCCGTCCGCGAAGTGGGCGTGGTAGCCCGGGTCCAGCAGCCGCAGGTCCACGTAGTCGGACGCCGCCCTGCCGACGGCGGCGAAGGCGTCCTCGAGCAGGCCGGGCATCGTGAAGACGACCGGGCCGGTGTCGAACCGGAACCCGTCTTGGACGAGCGTGCCGTTGCGCCCGCCCGGCACGGACTCGCGTTCCACGAGGGTCACGCGGTACCCGTCGCCCAGCAGGTGCAGGGATGCCGCCAGCCCGGATAGCCCGGCCCCGACGACGACCACGTGATCCGGTCGCGCCGCCCCCATCAGGCCTCCCGCCAGGCGGCCGCGCGGGCAGCGTCCATGATGCCGGCGGTGCCGCGGGGGGTGAGCGGCAGGGCGGCCAGGCCGGCCTCGGCGTCCCGGACGGCCGCGGCGATCATGCGCTCCACCTCGGCCTCGACGCCGGCCCGGCGCATCGCGTCGGCGAGGCGCGGGACGTCCTCGCGGGCGAACGACGACGTGCCGACCCGGTCGAGGAGGGCGGCGTCCGGGCCGGCGAGGCGGTCGCGGGCGAGCGCGAGCAGCTCGGTGGGCTTGCCCTCCAGCAGGTCGTCGCCGGCGGGCTTCCCGGTGGTCGTGGGGTCGCCCCAGACGCCGAGTAGATCGTCCCGGAGGGCGAACGCGCGGCCGATGCGGTCGCCGCTCGCCAGCAGCCCCGCGACGAGTTCGGGCGGGGCGCCCGCGGCGACCGCGCCGAGCTGCAGCGGCCGGACGATCGAGTACCTCCCCGACTTCAGCCGCGCGACGCCCTCGGCGTGGCGGGCGTCCCGGCGGCCGGCCGCCGCCCCGGTGAGATCGGCGCGCTGGCCCGCGATCAGCTCGACGCAGAGCGCGTACCAGGCGTCCCGCAGCGCGGGCGGCAGACCGTCGACGAGGCGGTCGGCGACGGTGTGCGCGAGGTCGCCGAGCAGGATGGCGAGGTTCACCCCGAAGGCGTCCGGGTCGCCGTCGGCGCCGGCCGCCCGGTGCCAGCCGGACGCCTCCACGTGCGCCGACGGACGCCCGCGGCGCGTCGTCGAGGCGTCCATGACGTCGTCGTGGACCAGCGCGAACAGGTGCAGCGTCTCCAGAGCGGCGGCCGCGCGGATCATCCGCCGATAGCCCGCCGCCCCGGGCGCGCCCCCGGCCGCCACGTAGCCCCAGTGGGCCATCGTCACGCGCAAGCGCTTGCCGCGGCCCAGAAGGAGGCCGCCAAGCCAGCCCGGAAGGTCATCGGGAAGAACGTCCAACCCCACCGGCCCGACGTGACCGGCCCACGCGTCCCCCAGCTCGGCGAGCGCGTCGGCGAGCAGCGCGTCGACGGCGCGGATCGCCTCGGCGGGGTCGCTGGCGACGGCGTCCGCCGGGCAGGGGGAGCCGGCGAAGGCCGCGTCGATCTGGGGGACCTGCAGGATCGACCACGGGCTGTAGACCTGCGGGGTGGCGGCGACGGCGGCCGCGAGGTCGTCCCAGCGCACCCAGGCCCATTCGGCGACCTCGTCGGCGTCCGGGGTCGGGTCGTCGTCGGTCACGAACCCCCCGAAGACCGGGCAGACCTCGTTCTCGACCACCCCGGACGCATCCGTGGCCCGGTACGCGAAGTCGGGCAGCAGCGGCGTCAGCGGGCCGACATGGAGGCCGAGTTCCTCGCGGATCCGGCGGCGGGCGGCGTCCTCGAGCGCCTCGCCGGGGCGGGGATGCCCGCAGCAGGAGTTCGTCCAGACGCCCGGCCAGGTCTTCTTGGCCAGGGCCCGGCGCGTGAGCAGCACCTCGCCGCGGGCGTTGAACAGGTACGTGGAGAACGCCAGGTGCAGCGGGGTGTCGCGATCGTGGACGGTGAGCCGGTCGGCGCGGCCGATGGGACGCCCGCTCGAGTCCAGCAGGACGACGTCGTCGCTCGTGGCGAACGGATGGGGGGAGGTGCGCGGCATCACGTGTCCAATGTTTGTCTAAGGTTGAGTCGACCTTACGTGCCGTGCCGCGGAGAAGCAACGGCTCGTCGGGGTGGGCGGGGCCGGGCGTCTCCGCGGCACGGCGGCACCCCCGGAGCTTGGTTGTCCAAGGTTTGTCGAAGGTCTCGCCCGCCTTTACGCTGCGAAGGTGGACAAGGACGCCGCACCGCGCCGAGCCTGCGACGAAGGGGCGCTACCGTGAGCCACGCAGTCGAGCGGGGAGGCATCGTGTACACCGTCAAGCAGGCGGCCGCGCTCACCGGGGTCAGCGAGGCGACGCTGCGGGTCTGGGAGCGACGCTACCGGCTGGTGACCCCGGCGCGGACGGCGTCCGGGTACCGCCTCTACGACGACGCCCAGGTGCACCTCCTCCGCGAGATGGCCGCGCTGGTCGCGGCCGGCGTCCCGGCCTCGCGCGCCGCGTCCGCCGTCGTCGTTTCCGGGCTGTCGGACGCCTCGTCCAGCCTCGATCCGTCGAACGCGGGCGAGGCGGGTGATGACCTGGTCGGCGCCACCGCCGGCCTTGATCTCTTGCGCCTGGACGCCGTCATCGCCCACGCCTTCGCGCGAGCGCCCTTCGAGCAGGTCGCTGACGATTGGCTGCTGCCGCAACTCGTTCGGCTCGGGGACGCCTGGCAGTGCGGTGAGCTCACCATCGCCCAGGAACACGTCGTCAGCGCCGCTCTCATGCGGGCGATCGGGCGCGTCTACGAGGCGGCCCCGACGCAGGCGCCCGCGGCCCCGGTGCTCGTCGGCCTGCCCGCGGGCGCCCGGCACGAGCTCGCGCTGTTCTGCTTCGCCACGTGCCTGCGCCGGCTGGGCGTGGGCGTCGTCTACCTCGGGTCCGACACGCCCGCGGACGCCTGGGGCGCCGCCGTGGTCAGCCTGCGGGCGCGCGTCGCCGTCATCGGGGTGACCTCGCCCGGCGAGGCCGGCCCGGCGCAGGAGGTGATCGACCGGCTCGCCTCGATCCACCCGCCGGTGTCGATCTGGACCGGCGGATCGGCCCGGGGGTCGGTCAGCGGGGCCACCGCGTTGCCCGATCGCGTCTCCGACGCCGCCGGCGTCCTCAGCCGCAGCCTGCT
>NZ_JBDHZL010000148.1:0-5238 GCF_039811905.1 Nigerium sp.
GCCCAGCCGACGTCGGGGCCGACCGCCCTCGTCGGGGTGGGCTGGGCCGCGCTGCACCCCACGAGGGCGACCGCGGCGAGGGCTGCGACGAGAGGCCGGATACGCATCAGGTGTCCTCAAACTTGGTCCGAAAAGGGATTTTGCACGTCAGGCTAGGCGCTGGACACCGCCGCGTCGGCGTCCGACACGCGCCCGACGGCGGTGCGGCTGCACGCCGGGATCAGGCCGCCCACCCGGCGAGGAGGGCCGCGAGCCCGCGCTCGAACTGCTCCTCGGGCGCCCAGTCGTAGCCGGCGGCGAACGCTGCCGCGAGGCGGGGGAAGCGCTCCGCGAGGACCGCGGCGTAGGCGTCCTCGGGAGCGACGTCGGTGCCGCCGACCGGCTCCCGCAACTCGCCCTGCACCTTCCCGACGGTGAAACCGACCAGGCAGTCCAGCAGCGGCATCGCGGACGCCGGCGGCAGGCCGGCGGACGCGAGGCGTCCGACGAGTTCATCGGTCAGGCCGAGGAGGGCCGGCGTGACCGCCGGGCGCGTCGCGAGCACGGGGACGAGACGGGGGTGCTCCAGCAGGATCCGCCGGAGCCCCCGCATCGGGACGGCCGCGAGGGCGCGCCAGTCGTCGGACGCCGGCGCCTCCGCGGCGACGGATTCGGCGGCCATGCCCCAGAGTGCGTCGACGACGGCGTCGAAGAGGGCGGCCTTGTTGGGCAGGTGGTGGTAGATCGCCATGGGGTCGACGCCCAGCTCGTGGCCCAACCGCCGCATCGAGAACCGCTCGACCCCCTCGCGATCGAGGAGGCCGATCGCCTGGTTCACGATGCGCGGCACGCTGAGGACGGAGGGCGCGGGGGTCATGTCACCGATCCTGCCGCAGCGGGCGGGTGAAGAACAGCCGACGTTCCCGCCACAGGACGACCGCGCTCACGATCAGCAGCAGCCCGGTCTGGATCACCTTGGTGTCCGGGTGGGTGAGGAACAACTCGTTGCCGACGTTCGCGGAGACGTGGAAGACGATCGCGACGAGGATGCTCCGCCCGCACCGGTAGTACAGCCAGTTCATGAGAATCATGAACGGCAGCACCGAGACGACGAAGTTCACGCTGGCCAGCGGCCCGATCTCGACCACCTCGGCCTGGTAGTACCCCTTGATGAAGCTGAGCGGCACGTGCCACAGGAACCAGAAGACCGCGAAGACGCACGTGGTGCGCCACACCGTCCACCGGGACGCCAGCGCGTCCGTGCCGTAGCTATGCCAGGCCAGCTCCTCCACGATCGCCGCGCCGACCAGCAGCAGCCAGGCGGGCAGCAGGCCCGCCGTGAAGGAGGCTCCCCCGCGCAGCCCGAACTGGCCGGCCGGATAGCCGGCGAGCACCGACAGGCCCGTCGCGACGAGCAGGGACGCCGGCAGCAGCACCACCGCCAGCGCGGCCAGGCCGGGCCGGATCCCGCGGAGGCCGACCAGGCGCCGGCGCACGTCCGCGCGGAGCACCCGGTCGCGCCCGATGAGGGACGCCGCGACGCCGATCGGGGCGACGAGCCCCAGCAGGCCGAGGGCGGCCGTGGCGACCTGGGTCGTCGTGGTCTGGTCGGGGCGGCGGCTGAAGTAGCCGGCGACGCCCCACGTCAGCCAGGGAATGCCGAGGGCGAGCAGGTAGAACAGCCCGGGTCGGCGATAGTGCGAGACCGCGGGCGGCAGGGCGGGGGTGACGGACGCGGCCGTGCGGGCGTCCTCTACGCTGTAGATCATGACGAGAGCATAGCTCTACACCGTAGAGGTTGGGGAGGTTGTCGACCGGACACGCGGGCGTCCGGTGGCCGTCGCGGTCCTGGTTTGGCCGGGCATGCCGAGGGCCCCCGGAACAACCGCGGGCCCTCGGGGTGAACAGTGGCAGACGGACGCCGATCAGAAGTTGATCATGTGCCCCGCGATGCCCTCCATGGCCTCCTTGATGGCCTCCGACAGCGTCGGGTGCGCGTGAATCGTGCGCCCGACCTCGTCGGCCGTCAGATCCCACGTCTGCGCGAGGACGACCTCGGGCAGCAGTTCGGTGACCTCGGGCCCGATCATCGTCACGCCGAGGATCTCGTTGTACTGCTTGTCGGCGATGACCTTCACGAAGCCGACCGACTCGCCCATGCCCCACGCCTTGCCGTTGGCCGAGAACGGGAACTTCGCCGTCTTGACGTCGTAGCCCTTGTCCTTCGCCTGCGCCTCGGAGTAGCCCATCGTGGCGACCTGCGGCTGGCAGTAGGTCGCGCGCGGGATCATGTCGTAGTTGATCGGCATGGTCTCGGCGCCCGCGATGGTCTCGGCGGCGACGACGCCCTGCGCCTCGGCGGTGTGAGCCAGCATGAGCTTGCCGGTGCAGTCGCCGATGGAGTACAGCCCCTCCACGTTGGTGCGCATGTAGTCGTCGATCGCGATCGCGCCGCGCTCGGTCAACTGGACGCCGGTGTTTTCCAGCCCGTAGCCCTCGGTGCGCGGGGCGAAGCCCATGGCCTGCAGCATCTTGTCGGCCTCGAGCACCGTGGACTCGCCGCCCTTGGCGGGGCTCACGGTGACCTTGACGCCCGAGCCGGTGTCTTCGACGCTCTCGACCTTGGTGCTGGTGAGCACCTTGATGCCGAGCTTCTTGTAGGCCTTGGCGAGCTCGGCCGAGACCTCGGCGTCCTCCGTCGGGACCATACGATCGAGGAACTCGACGATCGTCACGTCGACGCCGTAGCTGTTGAGCACGTAGGCGAACTCGGTGCCGATCGCGCCCGAACCGCCGATGATGATCGACTTCGGCAGGGAGTCGGCGAGGATCTGCTCCTTGTACGTGACGACGTTCTCGCTGGCCTTCGTGCCGGGCAGCAGCTTCGTGATCGCGCCGGCGGCGATGATGCAGTTGTCGTACGTGACGTCTTCGGTGCTGCCGTCTTCCTTCGCGACCTTGATCGTCTTGGCGTCGCTGAACGTGCCCCACCCGTTGAATTCGGTGATCTTGTTCTTCTTCATCAGGAAGTGGATGCCCTTGACCATGCGGTCGCTCACCGAACGGCTGCGCTTGAACGCGACCCCGTAGTCGGCCTTCACCTCGCCCGAGAGGCCGAACGTGGACTGCTCCTTCGTGACGATGTGCACGATCTCCGCGTTGCGGAGCAGCGACTTCGTCGGGATGCACCCGACGTTGAGGCACACACCACCCCAGTATTCCTTCTCGATGATGGCGGTCTTGAGGCCGAGTTGCGAGGCGCGAATGGCCGCGACGTACCCGCCGGGGCCGGCGCCGAGGACGACGACGTCGAAATGAGAGCTCATGGCCGTCACTCTAGAGCACCCGTGTCCCGCGCACCCACGGTGTGACCCGGTCCGTCCGCAGCGAGGCCCGCATCGCCGGCGCGTGGCGTCCCTCCCCCGTTCAGGTGCGCCTGGACGCCCCTTTCCCCGCTCGCCGGACGCGCCCGGCGCAGTCCCCCGGGGACGTTCTGGCTAGTGTCCCCGACCTCTCCGCTAGGATGCGCGACGTGACGGATATCTCCCCTCAAGCCATCGGCGGCCTGCTCCGGTCGGTGCGCCACTCGCGCGGCATCGGTCAAGACCAACTGGGTCAGATTCTCGGCGTCGCGCCGTCCCAGATCGACGCGATCGAACAGGGCGAATCCAAAGACACCGCGCTCACCAACCGCCTCGTCGAGTCGCTACAGACGAAACTCGCGTTCCCCGGGGGCGCCACCCACCTGCGGGTGAAGGGGCCCACGAAGCTGTCGGGCTCGATCCAGGTGCGCTCGTCGAAGAACGCGGCGGTCGCGCTGCTGTGCGCCTCGCTGCTGAACCACGGGCGCACGACCCTCAACGGCATCGCGCAGATCGAGGAGGTCAACCGCATCATCGAGGTGCTGACCTCGATCGGCGTCCAGGTGACGTGGTCGGAGGACCGGTCGCAGCTCACGATCGTCCGCCCCGAGGTGCTGAACCTCGGCGCGATGAACGTGGAGGCGGCCCGCCGCACGCGCAGCGTGATCATGTTCCTCGGGCCGCTGCTGCACATGATGCCGGAGTTCCGGCTGCCGTACGCGGGCGGCTGCAACCTCGGCACGCGCACCGTGACCCCCCACATGCAGGCGCTGCATCACTTCGGCCTCGACGTGACCGCCACCGAGGGCTGGTACCGGGCTGTCGTCCACGAGGTGGGCGACAGCGTGCAGAGCATCACCCTCACCGAGCGCGGCGACACGGTCACCGAGAACGTGCTCATGGCGGCGGCTCTGTACCCCGGCGAGACGGTCATCCGCAACGCGTCGCCGAACTACATGGTGCAAGACGTCTGTTACTTCCTGCAGCAGCTGGGTGTCGGCATCGACGGCATCGGCACGACGACGCTGCGGGTGAAGGGCCTCGCCAAGATCGACGCCGACGTCGAGGTCTTCCCGTCGGAGGATCCGATCGAGGCGATGAGCCTCATCACCGCGGCGATCGTGACGAACTCCGAGCTGACGATCGAGCGGTGCCCGGTGGAGTTCCTCGAGATCGAGATGGCCATCCTGGAGCAGATGGGTCTCGACTACACGATGACCGACGAGTACCCGGCGAGCAACGGGTTCACCCGGCTGGTCGACATCACCGTGCGGCCGAGTCGGCTGCGGGCCGCGGCCGACAAGATCCACCCGATGCCGTTCCCCGGCCTCAACATCGACAACCTGCCGTTCTTCGCCGTGATCGCCGCGGCGGCCGAGGGGCGCACGCTCATCCACGACTGGGTGTATGAGAACCGGGCCATCCACCTGCTCGACCTCGCCAAGCTCGGCGCGACCGTGCAGCTGCTCGACCCGCACCGGCTGCAGGTGCAGGGGCCGACGCGCTGGCGTCCGCAAGAGCTCGTCTCCCCGCCGGCCCTGCGCCCGGCGGTGTGCCTGCTGCTCGCGACGCTGGCCGCCAGCGGCACGAGCGTGCTGCGCGACGTGTACGTCATCAACCGCGGCTACGAAGACCTGCCGAACCGCCTCAACGCGCTGGGCGCCGACATCGAGGTCTTCTACGGCTGACGGACGCCGGCGGCGTCCGTCGGTCGCCTGACGCCGACCCGCTCACCGACACAGGGCCGCCCCTCACGCACCTGCGTGAGGGGCGGCCCTCGTTTGTTGTCGGACGCCCGACGTGGCCGACGCCCGTCGGCGGCTAGAGAGCCGATACCTCGAAACGCTCCGACGGGTTGACCAGCATCTCCTGCGCGGGCACGAGCGCGAGCTCGCGG
>NZ_JBDHZL010000149.1:0-5181 GCF_039811905.1 Nigerium sp.
GTCGGCCCGCGCGTCGGCCAGCTCGGCCCGGGCCGCCGCCGCGTCGGAGCGCGCCTGCGACTCGTCGGACCGCAGCCGCGCGAGCGTCGCCTCGTCGGACGCCTGCCCGGCGCGCTGGTTCGCCCGCGCGACCAGCCACGTCACGAGGACGCCGACGGCCGCCCCGGCGAGGGCTGCGAGAAGCAACGACATGGTCACCTGATCCATGTCCGCCATTCTTTCCGCCGCCACTGACAGTTTTCGTGAGCGACCCTCCCCGGCGCCCGATCCGGCCCCCGGACGCCCCCGGCCAGGGCCGGCGCCGCCCACGTCCGAGCGAACGGACGCCCGCGGCGTCCCTACTTCTCCAGAGGCGTGCGCTCCTCGGACGCCGGCCGCGGCAGCCCGGCGGCCGCGTAGGCCTGGGGCTCGTCGAGGGTCTCGTGCTCCAGGAGGGCCGTCACGATGCCGTCGAGGCGCTGCCGGTTCTCGGAGAGGATGCGCAGCGCGTCGGCCTGGCATTCGCGGATGATCCGGCGGGCCTCGTCGTCGACGGCGGCGAGGGTCGCCTCGGAGATGCCCAGGATGCGCGGGTCGCCGTCGTTGCTGAGCGCGGTGATGGCCCCGACCTTGTCGGACATCCCCCAGCGCCCCACCATGTTGCGCGCGAGGTTCGTCACCTGCTGCAGGTCGCTGTCGACGCCGGTCGTCGTCACGCCGTACTCGGTCTGCTCGGCGGCCCAGCCGCCCAGCGCCCCGATGATGCGGCCCCGCAGGTAGGGCTCGTCGTAGCCGTAGCGGTCGGCGTCCGGGGTGGAGAGCGTGACGCCCAGCGCCTGGCCGCGCGGGATGATCGACACCTTGCGCACCGGGTCGGCCCCCGGCTGCAGCATGCCGAGCAGCGCATGGCCGGCCTCGTGGTAGGCGGTACGCCGCAGCTCGGCCGGGTCGATCACGACATCGCGGGCGACGCCCAGCTGCACCTTCTCCAGCGCACGCATGAGGTCGGCCTGCGTCACGTGGGCCTCCCCCTGCTGGGCCGCGAGGATCGCCGCCTCGTTCACCAGGTTCGCCAGCGAGGCGCCGGTCATGCCCGGCGTGGCGTGGGCGACGGCGGTCAGGTCGACGTCGGGCGCCAGCGGTACGTCGCGCGTGTGGACGCGCAGGATCTGCGCGCGGCCGCCGGCGTCCGGTGCGTGCACCGTGATGATGCGGTCGAAGCGTCCCGGGCGGGTGAGCGCGGCGTCCAGCACGTCGGACCGGTTCGTCGCCGCCATCACGACGACGCCCTCCGACCCGTCGAAGCCGTCCATCTCGGTGAGCACCTGGTTGAGCGTCTGCTCGCGCTCGTCGTTGCCGCCCATGGAGCGCGCGCCGCCGCGCGACCGCCCGATGGTGTCGATCTCGTCGATGAAGATGATCGCCGGGGCGGCCTTGCGGGCCTCGGCGAACAGGTCGCGGACGCGCTGCGCGCCCACGCCCACGATCATCTCGATGAACTCCGACGCGCTCGCGGAGAAGAACGGGACGCCGGCCTCGCCGGCCGTCGCCCGCGCCAGCAGCGTCTTGCCCGTGCCCGGCTCGCCGGTCAGCAGGACGCCTCGCGGCGGCTTCGCGCCGAGGCGCCGATACTTCTCGGGGTTCTTCAGGAAGTCGACGACCTCGGCGACCTCGCGCTCCACCTCGTCGATGCCGGCGACGTCGTCGAACGTGACGCGCACCTGGCTCGGGTCGACGGCCTCGATCTTCTTCTTGCCCATGCCGAGCGCGCCGAGGCCGCCCCCGCCGCCGCTGCGCATCATCCGGCGGTAGAACCAGACGTAGACGCCGATCAGCAGCAGCATCGGCCCGAACGACAGCAGGAAGTTCGCAATCGGCCCGCGCTGCTCGATCACCGGCGTCGCCCGGACGACGGCGTCCCCCTGCGACAGGGCTGCCATCAGGTCGTCTTGCGCGAAGGTGGGCCGCTCGGTGGCGAACTGGGTATAGGTGCGCCCCTCGGGTTCGCCGGGAACCTGCCGCGCGTCCTTCAGCGTGCCCTGGATGGTGTTGCCCTTGGCGTAGATGTCCTTGACGTTGTGCGCCTGCACCTGCGCCTGGAACTCGGTGTAGGCGACGGTCGTCGGCGTGCTCGTCAGGTCCTGCATCGAGAACAGCAGGAACGAAGCCAAATACACGACCAGGGCCCACGCCAGCAGCCGCCACCACGGCGGCCGCGGCGGACGGCTGTCGCCGGGGGCGTCCGGCTTGGTCGGCAGTCCTTCGGTGCGCCACGGCTGGGCCGTGTTCTCGCGCTGGGGCTTCGGCTTGCTGCTTTCGTCCTGGGGCATGGCCGCCTCCTGAGTTCGTGCGCACGTTCGGACGCCGCGATCGCGCCGAGCCTACGTCGCACCAGGCCGCGACGGAATCGCCCTGCCAGACTGGCCGTCATGAATCCCGACGTGAACGCCCATCTCGCCGACCTTGCCTCGTTCGTCTCCGCCTCGCCGTCGTCGTACCACGCGGCGGCGGAGGCGTCGCGGCGGCTCGACGCCGCGGGCTTCGCCGAGCAGCGCGAAGAGGACCCGTGGAGCGATGCGCCGGGCGGCCACTACGTCGTCCGGGACGGCGCGCTGGTCGCGTGGTGGGTGCCCCATCGGCTGGGGGACGCCCCCGGCTTCCGCATCGTCGGCGCCCACACCGACTCCCCGGGCTTCAAGCTGAAGCCCGACCCGACGACCGGACGCGCCGGCTGGCAGCAGGCCGGCTGGGAGGTCTACGGCGGCCCGCTGCCGAACTCGTGGCTTGACCGCGAGATCGGCCTCGCCGGACGCCTGGTGACCCGAGACGGCGACGAGGTGCTGGTACGAACTGGCCCTTGGCTACGCATTCCGCAGGTGGCGCCGCACCTTGACCGGTCGGTGAACGAGAGCCTGCACCTCGACCGGCAGGAGCATCTGCTGCCCGTCCTCGGCGTCGGCCACCCGGACGCCGACCTCCTCGACCTGATCGCCGCCGAGGCCGGCCTCGGCCCGGGGGAGGTGGCCGGGCACGACCTGATCTCGTACGCCACCGAGGAGCCCGCGGTGTTCGGGGTCGCGGGGGAGTTCCTCGCCTGCGGACGCCTCGACAACCTCTCCAGCGTGCACGCCGGCCTGGCCGCGCTGCTGGCGGCAGACGAGTCCGAGGACGTCTCCGTGCTCGCCTGCTTCGACCACGAGGAGGTCGGGTCGGCGTCCCGCTCGGGGGCCGCGGGGCCGCTGCTGGAGGGCGTCCTGACGCGCATCGCGCTGTCCCTCGGGCTGGAGGGCGACGACTACTTCCGCGCGCTGGCGCGATCGAGCTGCGTCTCCGCGGACGCCGGCCACGCCGTGCACCCCAATTACGCCCGGCTGCACGACCCTGACCACTGGCCGCTGCCGAACCACGGGCCGCTGCTGAAGATCAACGCGAACCAGCGCTACACCTCCGACGCGGTGTCGGGGGCGCTGTGGCGGCGCGTGTGCGAGGCGGCGGGCGTCCCGACGCAGGACTTCGTGTCGAACAACGCCGTCCCGTGCGGGTCGACGATCGGGCCGATCACCGCGACGCGGCTCGGCATCGTGACCGTCGACGTGGGCGTCCCGCTGCTGAGCATGCATTCGGCGCGGGAGATGTGCGGCGTCCGGGATCCGGGTTGGCTGGCGGACGCCCTGGCCGCGTACTTCTCGGGCGCCTGAGCCGCCCGGACGCCCGCGCGGCGCTCACGCCCCAGCCGCCCGGACGCCCGGAGCTGCTCCAACGTCCGGGTCGTC
The DNA here is from genome assembly GCF_039811905.1 of Nigerium sp. Taxonomy (NCBI): domain Bacteria; kingdom Bacillati; phylum Actinomycetota; class Actinomycetes; order Propionibacteriales; family Propionibacteriaceae; genus Nigerium; species Nigerium sp. The sequence continues at coordinate 3,753 of NZ_JBDHZL010000149.1, forward strand.
AGGCCCTGTCGGCGAGGATCGCGGCGCCCGCGAGGGCCGCCGCGCGGGCGTCCCCGGAGGCGTCCACGATCGCGAGGACGCCGAGCTTGCCGAGCATGGCCGCCATCGGCGGCCCCATGTGCCCGGTGACGACCGCCTGGACGCCGTGGTCGCGCAGGAACCGCACCACCCGCGCGTGATGGGAGCCCTCGCCGGCCTGGTCGTGGGCGATGTCCCAGCGGACGTCCTCGACCTGCCAGGAGTCGATGCGCCCGTCGGTGACCGTGGCGACGGCGACGGCTCGCGCCCGGCCCCAGCCGGCGCCGACCTTCTCGCCTGCGAGGTTCACCGCGATCACCGCCGGCTGCGTGCTCGTGCCCGTGCTGTTGTGGTCCGTGCTCATCGGTGCATTCTGTCACGCGGGGCTGGCGCCCGGCGCGGACGTTAGAATGTCCCCCCGTGGCACTCACCATCGGAATCGTCGGTCTCCCCAACGCCGGCAAGTCGACCCTGTTCAACGCGCTGACCCGCAACGACGTGCTCGCCGCGAACTACCCGTTCGCGACGATCGAGCCGAACGTGGGCGTGGTCGGCGTCCCCGAGCCGCGGCTGGAGAAGCTGGCCGAGCTGTACCACTCGGAGCGGATCGTCCCGGCGACCGTCAGCTTCGTCGACATCGCGGGCATCGTGAAGGGCGCCTCCCAGGGGGAGGGCATGGGCAACGCGTTCCTCGCGAACATCCGCGAGGCCGACGCGATCTGCCAGGTGACCAGGGTCTTTGAGGACGCCGACGTCACCCACGTCGACGGCGGGGTGAACCCGAGCTCCGACATCGAGACCATCACGACGGAGCTGGTGCTCGCCGACCTCCAGACGCTCGAGAAGGCGCTTCCGCGGCTGGAGAAGGAGGCGAAGATCAAGAAGGAGTCGCGCCCGAAGTTCGAGGCGTGGCAGGAGGCGTACCGCGTCCTGGGCGACGGCAAGGGTGTCTACGCGGCTGGGCTCGACCTGGAGCCGCTGCGCGATCTGTTCCTGCTGACGGCGAAGCCGTTCATCTACGTGTTCAATTGCGACCAGGACGAACTGGCCGATGAGGACCTGCACGCGCAGATGCGCGCGCTCGTCTCGCCCGCCGAGGCGATCTTCCTGGATGCGAAGTTCGAGGCGGAGCTCGTCGAGATGGACGCCGACGAGGCAAGCGAGTTTCTCGCGGACGCCGGCGTCGACGAGCCGGGCCTCGACAAGCTCGCGCGGGTCGGCTACGACACGCTGGGGCTGCAGAGCTTCCTGACGGCGGGGCCCAAGGAGTCCCGCGCCTGGACGATCAAGAAGGGCGCCACCGCGCCCGAGGCGGCCGGTGCGATTCACACCGACTTCCAGAAGGGCTTCATCAAGGCCCAGATCGTGAGCTACGACGACCTCGTCGAGCTGGGCTCCGAGGCGGCCGCCA
>NZ_JBDHZL010000150.1:0-5084 GCF_039811905.1 Nigerium sp.
CACCCGAACGGGTGGGAAGCGCCCCACCCGCACGCGAGAGAGGGTTCTCATGGTCACTGGCACCACGCGCCGGCGCGGCCGGTCGCACCGCTTCTTCTTCCCCGCGCGGGGACACCGCGCAGCCGCCGCAGCGACCGGCCTCGGCTTGGCCGCGCTCTGCCTCGGCCCCGCACCCCTCGCCCACGCGGCCAGCACCTGCACGGTCACGCGCACGGCGGTCGCGGGCATGCCGAACACCGTCGAACTCCGAGTGACCGGCGACGGGACGTGCACGGCGACGCTGCCGTCCGGGGTCGTGAAGGCCGAGGCGATCCTGGTCGGGTCGGGCGGCGGGTCGATGAACATGTTCGCCGGTAGCGCGGGCGGCGGCGGTCAGGTGAAGCACGCCTCCCTGGCGACGACCGCCGGAACCCTGCGCTTCTCGCTCGGGGCGTCCAGTTCCTGGCCGGTCGGGCAATTCCCCGACCCGTCGAGCCCGCCGTCCCTGAGCGGGGCCGAGACGACGCTCACCCAGGGCGGCGCCACCGTCACGGCCGCGGGCGGCCGGGCCGCCCTCACGGACGCCGACGGCGCGTGCGGCGGGACGTCCGGCGGTGGCCAGTCCGGCGAGTGCAGCTGGGAGTTCGACGGCCACGGCGGCGGCGGAGCCGGCGGTGCGGCGTCCGGGGCGAACGGCGGCGCCGGGGTGGCCGTCCGGGCGCTGGCGGGCGCCGGTTCGCTGTTCGCCGGCGTGACCGACTGCTACGGCGGCGGAGCAGCCATGACGGGCACCGCGACGTGCGGCGGCGGGACGAACGCCGCCGACGGCACGCCGATCATCCCGGCCAACACCGGCGGCGGCGCGTCCGCGCACCGGGGCATGATCGTGTCGCTGACGCCGATGGGCACCACGGCGTCGGAGCGGCGAGCGCTGAACAAGGCCGCGTTCGACCAGGCGAAGGCGTCCGCGACGGGCGGGAACGGCGTGGTGCGCGGCCAAGCGGCCAGCGACCCGCTGCCGGGCTCGTCGGGCCTGATCCGGGTGCGGTACGCGCTGCCCAACACAACAACGGTGCACGTCCAGATCGACCGGTACCCGTGGCGCTCCGCGAGCACGGCCCGGCGGGTGGCGGCCCTCGACGACGACGGGCTGCTGAAGTACCGCGAGGACCGCTTCATGTGGGGCCGCTCGCGGTGGCAGACCGTGACCGTCCAGGTGCCGGCGAAACTACACGCAGGCTCAGCTCGTCGCGGCGGTGAACGCGAAGAGCACGCTGGGGCGGATCACGTCGACGGTTCGGATCGGGACGCTGCCGTCCCGCGGGACGGTGCTCACCGCCTGGAAGCTCGGCGCGGGGGCCACCCCGGCCAAGCCGTGGGGCCGCGCACCAACATCAGCGAGGTGTACCTCGGTCAGGGCCGCTGAGGACGCCCACCGGGCGGCCACGCCAGCCACAGCGTGGCCGCCACGATGGCCAGGGGCACCGGCGCCAGGACGCCCACGGGCAGGGCGACCAGCGGGTTCGCCCCGGCGATCGCGAGCGTGAAGATCCCGACGAACCCGTTGAACGCGCCGTGCACGACCGCGGGCGCCGCGACGCTGCGCGCCCGCTCGCGCGCCCACGCCAAGACGAAGGCCAGGGGAACGCACCAGAGCACCATCAGCCCGATGCCCGGCAGCCACGCGGCGCCGTAGTTGTGCCCGAGCCGGATGATCGGCGCGTGCCACAGCCCCCAAGCGACCCCGATCAGCAGGTTCGCGCGGACGACCCCCAGCGGGCGCAGGAGGTCCGCCAGGACGCCCCGCCACCCGTACTCCTCGCCGAACGCCAGGACGCCGTTGATCGTCCCTCCGACGAGCAGCGCCTGCACCGCGGACGCGGCGACCAGGGGCCACGCGTTGAGGACGACGCCGTCCGGCAGGGTCGGCTGGACCGCGCGCAGGCGGGCCGTGAACTCCGCGTCCGTCGCCCAGTGTCCGGCGCCGGGGACGCCGAGCGCCCCGAACCCGAGCGCGCACGCGACCTGCACCGTGAAGACCGCCAGCGCGACCAGCGCCGACCAGCCGGCGATGCGGCCCAGGGTTCGTCCGACGCCGGCGCCCAGCACCCGCCACTCGCCCCCGAGCAGGAGTCCGCGGCCGGCGCGGCGCTCGACGACGAGGCCGGCGACGATCGGCGTCATCATGTAGACCAGCGCGACGACGAGCTGCGCCAGCGGCGTCCCGAGGCCGCCGAGGGCCCACAGGCCGGCGGCGACGACGGCCGCCCCGCCGAGGGCGATGCCGTAGAACAGGCCGACGCGGCGCCAGTCGACGTGGTCGGCCGGGTCGGGCGCGGCCGGGCTCCGCGGGATGGGCTGGGCTGGCTCGGGGAGGGGGCGTCCGGACGCCGCGGCCGTCGGCTGGACGGCGCTCATCGCGCGCCGCCCAGGTCGCGCCGGATCTCCGCGTTGCGGCCCAGCCAGGCGAGCCCCAGCAGCACCCCGCCGGACGCCGCGCCCGGCGCGGCGAGCAGGGCCAACGGCACCCACGGACGCCGGCCCTCCGGCAGGCTGCGGACGACCGTCTGCACCGCGGCGACCGCCGCGATCATGGACGCCCCCGCGAGGGCGCCCGCGCGGGAGGTGGAGTGGTCACCGGGGATGGAGTAGTCGGCGGGGATGGAGTCGCCGGCGGAGCGGTCGGCGGAGGTGGTGCGTCCGGCACGCACGGCGACCAACGCGGGGATGAGCGCCATCGCGAGGTCGCCGGCCGCCGCGCGCCGCTTCGAGACGAAGCGATCGGGCACGCCGGTCAGCGACCAGTGGGCCGGCAGTCGCTCCGGAAGGGAGCGCCCGCGCACCAGGTAGTGCGCCACGACCGCCCCCGCGAGCGCGACCGGGACGCCCGCCGCCGCCCGAAAGGCGGCGTCCGGGGTGTTCGAGAAGGGGACGTCTTCGGCGTCGGGCTCGATCAGCCCGAGCCGGACGGCGATCGCGCCCGCGTTGAGATCCCAGCCCCAGCCGACGGCGCGGGGCACGAAGATGCGGTCGGACGCCGGATCCCACCACGACTCGGCGATGCGGGACGCCGCCCCCCGCGGGTCGAACCCGGCGAGCGGGCCGCGGCGATGGGGCGCCGAGCCCAGGTAGTCGTCGACGGCCGCGCGGGCGCGCCGGCTCAGGCGATCGAGGTCGATGATCATGACGGGTCCTTCAGGATGGTGGTGATCGCGGCGTCCACGGAGCGCCAGGTGGCGGCCATGTCGGCCAGCACCTCGCGCCCGACGCCGGTGAGCGTGTAGTACTTGCGCGGCGGGCCGACGGGCGACTCGCGCCACGACGACTCGACCAGCCCGGCCTTGCGGAGCCGCGCCAGCAGCGGATAGACCGTGCCGGGCGTGATGGCGAGCGCCGGGTGAGCGGCCAGATCGTCGACGAGTTGCGACCCGTAGCGGGGCTCGCCGGCGAGCAACCCGAGGACCGCCACCTCGACCACCCCCTTGCGGATCTGCGACACCCACCCGTCTGCCATGCGTTGATCGTATCGCCAGCTAGCTTGTCTCACAAGTATCTGGTGTGACCAGGGCGCCCATGTGCGTTTCTACCTGACGTTCTCCACCCTCTGGTGTGGAGAACGCCACACGGGCCCCGCCCCAGGCGGGCGTCGCGCGCCCGAGCGGAGGCTGTGGGGCAATCGGCGGACGTCATGAGGACGCCGCCCACGGGTGGCCGCCTCCAGTCCCGTGACAACCGAGCCCCGGACCGGTCGATGTGCCACCACTCGACCGCGCGACGCCCCGCCCCTGGTCGATTTGCCACCACTCGATGCGGATCTACCGGCGGATCAGCGCTCCGTGCGTCAAGGAGACCTTCATCGAGTGGCGGCAAATCGACTGTCGACGACCAGGACCTAGGACGCCGCACCGCCCGCGTCCCCGGCGGCCGCGTCCCAGCGGCCGCGTCCCAAGCGGCCGCGTCCTCGACTGCGGCGTCCTCAACTCGGAAACGGCCCGGCTCACCCCCAGGACCGTGTGACAACCTCCACACCAGGGTGTGGACCTTGCAGCATAGAAACGTTTCGCCGACCGCGGACGAGCGCCCCGGACGAAAACTGTCAGACCCTCCTGGCACAGTGGACGCCGTGCAGCAGTCCGTCCTCGATCGGTTCTCTCCCGCGACGCGCGCGTGGTTCGAGAGCAGCTTCACCGCGCCCACCCAGGCCCAGGCCGGGGCGTGGGCGTCCATCAGTTCGGGCCGGCACACGCTCGTCGTCGCGCCCACCGGCTCGGGCAAGACGCTCGCCGCGTTCCTGTGGGCGATCGATCGCCTCGCCACCCACCCCGCCCCCGCGGGCGAGCCGCAGCGTCGCTGCCGCGTCCTCTATGTGTCGCCGCTGAAGGCCCTCGCGGTCGACGTGGAGCGCAACCTCCGCTCCCCGCTCGTCGGCATCGGGCACGCCGCGGCCCGCCTGGGGCTCGAGCGTCCCGACATCACGGTGGCCGTCCGGTCGGGCGATACGCCCGCCGACGAGCGGCGACGCTTCGCGCGGACGCCCGCCGACATCCTCATCACGACGCCCGAGTCGCTGTTCTTGATCCTCACGTCCCAGGCGCGCGAGGCGCTGCGCGGCGTCGAGACCGTCATCGTCGACGAGGTGCACGCCGTCGCCGGCACCAAGCGCGGCGCGCACCTGGCGCTCACGCTCGACCGGCTCGACGCCCTCCTGGCCGCCCCCGCCCAGCGCATCGGGCTGTCGGCGACGGTCCGCCCGCAAGAGGAGGTGGGGCGTTTCCTCGCCGGTGGGCGTCCGGTGGAGATCGTCCAACCGGCCGCCGACAAGGCGTGGCAGCTCGACGTGGTCGTCCCGGTGCCCGACCTGGCCGCGATCGGCGACGGCTCCTCCGACGATCTCTCCGGGCCCGCCGCGGCCGACCCGCGGCGCAGTTCCATCTGGCCGCACGTCGAAGAGCGGGTCGCCGACCTCATCGAGCAGCACCGCTCCACGCTCGTCTTCGCCAACTCGCGGCGGCTGGCCGAGCGGCTCACCGCGTCCCTGAACGAGATCGCGGCCGGGCGCGCCGAGGCGCGCGAGAGTGCGGACGCGGACGGCCCACCCACGCCCG
>NZ_JBDHZL010000151.1:0-4896 GCF_039811905.1 Nigerium sp.
CGAGGACGGGGTGCCGCGGCCCGGGGACGCGCTGCCGGCCGGGGTGCCCGCCGCGCACGGCGCGGCCGTGGCGCGGGTGAGGCGGGGCTCGCCGGTGCGCCCGGACGCGTAGACCACCGTGCGGGACCGCGGGGTGACGGCGACCCACCGGACGTCGAGGTCCTCCAGCCGCGGGGGCAGCGCGTCGCGCGCGGCGATCGGGAGGCCGTCGGTCGGGCCGCGTCCGGTGATCGCGTTGAACCAGCGGACGGCGACGCGGCCGCGGTCGGCGTCCGATAGGGGCTGCCCGGCGACGGCGGTGAGCGCCGGCTGGACGCGGTCGGCGATGAGCGGGACGCCCGCACCGCCGGCAGAAGTGACGGTCAGCGTCGGGACGTCCGGCAGCGAGGCGCCGGCGTCCGTCGGGTCGAACTGCAGCAGCCCCCGGATCGTCATCGGCCGGGTCTGCGTCGCGGCGACGAGGCCGCCCGCGAAGGCGGCCGAGGCGTCCTGGGTGACGAGGAACGCCTGGCGCGCGTCGATGCGCCCGGCGACCTGCCCGAGGCCGGGATCGTCGGCCGCGATGGCCGCGCGCGTCCGGTCGAGGGCGGAGGCGTAGGCGGCCGGGTCGTCGGGGGCGTCGGGGGCGACCACGGCGTAGCCGGCCATCGCGAGCGCGCGGGGCACCTCGTCGTCGGCCGGGCCGGCCCACACGAGGAGTTGGGCGTCGGCGTCCGACGGCAGGATGAGCCGGCCGCGTACGCCGCTGGCCAGGGCGAACGTCCGGACGGACGCCGACGGCGGCGGCGTCTGCACGGCGTCCGCGGCCTCGGGGGTCTGCTCGGCGCTCGGTGACGCGGACGCCGACCGCTTGACCCCGGCGAACGGCGACGGCCGCCTGGGTTCGACGCGCAGGGTGTCCGGCAGCGGGCCGAGGTGCCCGCAGCCGGCCAGCAGCGCGCCCAGCGCGAGGGTCGCGCCGAGGGCACGCAGGCGTCCGGGTCGTCGGGTCACGCGGTTATTCTCCGGGCGGGGAGGCCCCGGGACGGGGCTCTTCGGCGGCATGTCGCCGGCAATGCAATGATGGCGAGGTGCGAGCGCTGGCAAAGATGCAGAAGGGCCCGGGGCTGGAGTTGGTCGAGCGTCCGGAGCCGGAGTGCGGCCCGACCGACGTGAAGGTGCGCGTGCTGCGCACCGGGCTCTGCGGCACCGACCTGCATCTGGCCGAGTGGGACGACTGGGCGGCGTCCATGATGAGCCTGCCGCAGACGATCGGCCACGAGTTCTACGGCGAGGTCGTCGAGACCGGGGCCGACGTCGTGACGATCGCCCCCGGCGACCGGGTCTCCGGAGAGGGGCACATCGTCTGCGGCTACTGCCGTAACTGCAAGGCCGGACGCCGCCACCAGTGCATCAACACGGTCGGGCTGGGCGTGAACCGGGACGGCTGCTTCGCCGACTATGTGGTGCTCCCCGCGATCAACGCGTGGAAGCACCCGAGCGACCCGGACGCCCGCGACTACGTCGATCCCGATCTCGGGGCGATCTTCGACCCGCTCGGCAACGCGACCCACACGGCGCTGCAGTGGCCGCTGGTCGGCGAGGACGTCCTCATCACCGGCGCCGGGCCGATCGGCTGCATCGCCGCCGCGATCGCGCGGCATGCCGGCGCGAAGCACGTCGTCGTCAGCGACCTGAGCGACTACCGGCTGGCGCTGGCGAAGAACGCGGGCGCGGACCTGGTGGTGAACGTGGGGACGACGCGGCTGCGCGACGTGCAGGCGGAGCTGGGCATGAAGGAAGGCTTCGACGTGGCCCTGGAGATGTCGGGGTCGCCGGCCGCGGTGGAGGAATTGCTCGCGAACATGAACCACGGCGGCAAGGTCGCGATGCTCGGCCTGCCGAAGAGCGCGTACCCGATCGACTGGGGACGCGTCATCACGCACATGATCACGCTCAAGGGCATCTACGGCCGGGAGATGTTCGAGACGTGGTACCTCATGAGTTCGATGCTGGCGTCGTCGCCGACGCTGGCGGACGGCGTCCGGTCGGTCATCACGCACCGCTACGACGCCGAGCAGTGGCAAGACGCGTTCGCCGCGGCCCGCGAGGGCCGCTGCGGCAAGGTCATCATGGAATGGGGCTGAGATGTTCGACCAGGTCAGGGGCCAGTTGGCCGAGGAGTTGCGCGCGATCGAGGACGCCGGGCTCACCAAGCGCGAACGCGAGCTCGCGGGGCCGCAGGGGGGCCGGATCCGCGTGGCGGCGTCCGGTGCAGAGGAGGATTCGCTCAACTTCTGCGCCAACAACTATCTGGGGCTCGCCGACGAGCCGTCGGTGGTCGCGGCGGCGAAGGCCGCGCTCGACGAGTGGGGCTTCGGGATGGCGTCCGTGCGGTTCATCTGCGGGACGCAGGTGCAGCACAAGGCGCTGGAGGCCGAAATCGCGGCCTTCCTCCGGACGGACGACGCGATCCTGTACTCGAGCTGCTTCGACGCCAACGGCGGCGTCTTCGAGGTGCTGTTCGGGGAGCAGGACGCGATCATCTCCGACGAGCTGAACCACGCGTCCATCATCGACGGGGTCCGGCTGAGCAAGGCGTCCCGCTACCGGTATCGCAACGGCGACACCGACGACCTGGAGACCCAGTTGCGGGCGGCGTCCGGGGCGCGGCGGCGGGTGATCGTGACCGACGGCGTCTTCTCGATGGACGGCCTGTACGCGCCGCTGCCGCGGATCTGCGAGCTGGCCGAGCAGTACGATGCGCTCGTATTCGTGGACGACTCGCACGCCGTCGGGTTCGTCGGCGAAGGCGGCCGCGGGACGCCCGAGCTGTTCGGCGTCGAGGATCGCGTCGACATCGTCACGGGGACGCTCGGCAAGGCGCTCGGCGGTGCGTCCGGGGGATATGTCGCCGCGCACGGCGAGATCGTCGAGCTGCTGCGGCAGCGGTCGCGGCCCTATCTGTTCAGCAACGCGGTCGCCCCGGCGGTCGTCGCCGGGTCACGGGCGGCGCTGGCGCTGGTGGAGGCGTTCGGGGAGAAGCGGGAACGGCTGCGCGCGAACACGCGGCTCTTCCGCGACCTCATGGACGCCGCCGGCTTCGCCCTGGGCCCGGCGACGCCGGGCGTCGAGCCGCACCCGATCGTGCCGGTGATGTTCCCCGGCGAGGACGGCGCGCGGGCGGCGTCCGGGATCGCGGAACGGATGCTTGCCGACGGGGTGTATGTGATCCCGTTCAGCTTCCCCGTGGTGCCGCGCGGCAAGGCGCGGATCCGGGTGCAGTTGTCGGCGGCGCACTCCGAGGCGGACGTCCGGAGGTGCGTGGACGCCTTCATCGCCGCCCGGGAGGCGGTGGGCTGAGGGCGCCGCTCGTCCCGGGGGGCGAAACGCCTGCAGCGTTTCGGAAACGCCTGCAGTAAACCGCGAAACGCCTGCAGCGTTTCGAGAACGCCTGCAGCAAACCGCGGAACGCCTGCAGCGTTTTCACAACGCTTGCCTTCGGCGAGAACGCTGCCTTACGTAAGGCAGCGTTCCGGCTTAAGCCCGGCGTTTCGAGAACGCCTGCAGCGTTTCGCAAACGCCTGCAGCGTTTCGGTCTGCCGGGGCGGCGTCCGGTGAGGTTATCCACAGGGGAGAACTCCCCTCGGACATTGCGCCTGTGGATATCTCTCGAAATCAAGACAGAATCGCCTCGGCCTGCTGCGCTAGGGGCATGACCGAACTGAAACGCACGCGCGACCTGATGGCCGCCGGGATGAGCCGCTTCGAGATCGCCCAGGCCGCGCGCGAAGGGACGCTGCAGCGCGTCCGGCGAGGGGTGTACGCGAGCCCCTCCGAGAGGACGGCCGAGGCCGATCATCTCCTGAGGGTGCAGGCGACGATGCCGTTGCTGCATCCCGAGTCCGTGCTGAGCCATGTGTCGGCGGCGGTGGTCCACGGGCTGCCCGTGCCCTGGGGCGAACTCGGCACGGTCCATGTCACGCGTCCGGGCAACGCTCATGGACGCCGCGACAGCGGGCTGTTCTTTCACGCCGGCGACCTGGACGGCGACGAGTGGGTGGAGGTCGGGGACCTGCGCGTCACCGGCCTCGCCCGCACCGTCGCGGACCTCGCCCGAACAATGCCGTACGAGTGGGGCGTCATCGTGGCCGACAACGCACTCCATCGAGGGGTGCTCCAGCGGGATGCGCTGCTCGAGCAAATTCGACGTCGCCCCCGCCTGCGTGGCCGGAGTCGGGCCCGTGGCGTTGCCCTGTTCGCCGATGAGTTGAGTGAATCCCCTTGTGAATCGCTCAGCCGGGTGCAGTTCGATCGGCTGGGGATTCCGAAACCGGTGTTGCAGTTCGAGATCCGGCATGGCGATCGGCTTATCGCCCGCACCGACTTCGCGTGGCCGGATCTCGGCGTGGTGGGAGAGGCGGACGGCAAAGCCAAGTACGGAGAACTGCTGAAACCGGGGCAGACGGCCGCCGACGCCGTCATGGCCGAGAAGCAACGCGAGGAGAACATCCGCGCGCAGGGCTACCGAACCGTGCGCTGGGGATGGGAGGAGGCGTCTCATCCCGACCAACTCGAGCGTCGTGTGCGATCCGCGTTGCGTCCCACCGTGCGGCGGTCGGCGTAGGTGGCGGGGTCGCGGGGCTGAAAAACGCCTCCAGTAAACCGCGAAACGCCTCCAGTAAACCGCGAAACGCCTGCAGTAAGCCGCGAAACGCCTGCAGCGTTTCCACAACGCTTGCCTTAATCGAGAACGCTGCCTTACGTAAGGCAGCGTTCTGGCTTAAGCCCGGCGTTTTGAGAACGCCTGCAGCGTTGGCGAAAGACCTGCAGCGTTTTCGGGGCGAGGGGCGAGGGGCGAGGGGCGAGGGGCGAGGGGCGAGGGGCGAGGGGCGAGGGGCGAGGGGCGAGGGGCGA
>NZ_JBDHZL010000152.1:0-4800 GCF_039811905.1 Nigerium sp.
GGGCGTCCGAGGGACAGACGGCGCGCGGTCCGATGGGTCGCGCGGTTCGATCGGGCGTCGGTAGACTCCGAGCCGGTTCCGCGTGCGGAGCCGTTCCCCGGTTGGTCTGCCGGCAGGGCCCGCCTGACTTTGAATCAGGACTAGCGACGTAGGTTCGACTCCTACCCGGGGAGCGGAGAGTCGAGAAGGAGTGGAGTCGATGAGCACACCGTCCGTCAGCGAGCGCGGCGTCGCGGCCGTCGTCGTGTTGGCCGCCGGAGCCGGCACCCGGATGAAGTCGCAGACCTCGAAGCTGCTGCACCGCGTCGCCGGCCGCTCGCTCGTCAGTTGCGCGGTGGACGCCGCCCGCGCCGTCCATCCCGAGCACCTGGTCGTCGTGGTCGGGCACCAGCGCGAGCAGGTCCAGCAACACCTGGCCGAGGTCGCTCCCGACGTGACGATCGCCGTGCAGGCCAGCCCGAACGGCACCGGCGACGCGGTGCGCTCCGGCCTCGTGCCCATCCCCGACGTCGCCGGCGAGGTCGTCGTGACGATGGGCGACGTGCCCATGCTGACCGGCGAGACGCTCGCCGAGCTGGTCGAGACCCACCGCCGGTTCGGCGACGCGGCGACCGTGCTCACGACGGTCCTCGACGACGCCGGCTCGTACGGCCGCATCGTGCGCGACCCCGAGGGCGAGGTCACCGCGATCGTCGAGCGGAAAGACTGCACGCCCGAGCAGGTCGCGATCGGCGAGATCAACGCCGGCATCTACGTGTTCGACGCGCAGGTGCTGCGCGACGGGCTGGCGTCCCTGACGACGGACAACGCGCAGGGCGAGCTGTACCTCACCGACGTCATCAAGTACGCCCGGTCGGTCGGCGGGCACGTGCACCCCCAGGTCCTCAACGACGCCTGGCAGGCGAAGGGCATCAACGACCGCGTCCAGCTGGCCGCGATGGGCCGGGAGGTCAACCGGCGGCTCTGCGAGAAGTGGATGCGGGCGGGCGTCACGATCGTCGACCCGGCCACCACCTGGATCGAAGACTCGGTGAGCATCGACCCCGACGTCACGCTGCTGCCGGGCACGCACCTGCAGGGCGCCACGACGATCAAGTCGTTCGCGACCGTCGGCCCCGACACGACGCTGGTCGACGTCGAGGTGGGCGAGGGGGCGTCCGTGGTGCGCTCGCACTGCGTGCTCGCCGTCATCGGGGAGGACGCCACGGTCGGCCCGTACGCCGTGCTGCGGCCCGGCACGGAGCTGGGGGGCCGCGTCCGGCTCGGGTCGTTCGTCGAGACGAAGAACGCGCAGGTGGGCGGCGGCGCGAAGATCGCGCACGTCGCGTACCTGGGGGACACGACGATCGGGGAAGGCGCCAGTATCGGCGCGGCGTCCGTGTTCGCGAATTACGATGGCCTTGCCAAGCACACGACGACGGTGGGTGACCACGCGTTCGTGGGGGCGGGCTCGGTGCTCGTCGCGCCGGTGAACATCGGGGCCGGCGCATTCGTGGCGGGCGGCTCCGTCATCACGGAAGATGTGGGCGCCGGGGATCTCGGCGTCTCGGTGGAGAGGCAACGCAACGTGGAGGGCTGGGTCGAGTCCAAACGTCCGGGCACACCGGCCGCCAACGCTGCCAAGGCTGCGAACAATGAGGGAGGCCAAGCCGAGTGAGCGGCATCAAGAGGCCCAATGAGAAGCACCTGATGCTCTGCACCGGGCGCGCATACCCGGAGCTGGCGGAGGAGATCGCGACGCTGCTGCACGTCGACCTCGTGCCGACGAGGTCGCTGACGTATGCGAACTCGGAGATCTACGTCCGGTTCGAGGAGTCGGTGCGCGGCGCGGACGCGTTCGTCATCCAGAGCCACTGCGCGCCCGTGAACGAGTGGCTCATGGAGCAGCTCATCATGGTGGACGCGCTGAAGCGGGCGTCCGCGAAACGCATCACCGTCGTGTCGCCCTTCTACCCGTACGGGCGGCAGGACAAGAAGCACGCCGGCCGCGAGCCCATCTCGGCGCGGCTCGTCGCCGACTTGTACAAGACCGCGGGGGCCGACCGGCTGATGTCGATCGACCTGCACGCGTCGCAGATCCAGGGCTTCTTCGACGGCCCGGTGGATCACCTGATCGCCCTGCCGGTGCTCGCCGACTACGTGGTCAGCAAGTACCCGATCGACGAGATGACGATCGTCTCGCCCGACGCGGGCCGCGTCCGGCTGGCCGACGCGTACTCGGACCGGCTCGGCGCCCCGCTGGCGATCATCCACAAGCGGCGCGACCCGAACAAGGCCAACGAGGTGGCGGTCGGCGAGGTCGTCGGCGACGTCCGCGGCCGGGTGTGCCTGTTGGTGGACGACATGATCGACACGGCCGGCACGATCTGCCTGGCGGCCCAGACGCTGAAAGACAAGGGAGCGAAGGCCGTCATCGCGGCCGCGACGCACCCCGTGCTGTCCGGCCCGGCGGCCGAGCGGCTCAACGCGTCGGCGTTCGAGGAGGTCATCGTGATGAACACCCTCCCGATCGCCGAGGACGTCGAGATCCCGAAGCTCACCCAGCTCTCCGCCGCCCCGCTGCTCGCCGAGGCGATTCAGCAAATCTTCACCGACGGGTCGGTGACGAAGCTCTTCGAGGGCGCGCACGTCTGAGCCCGAGGCGTCCGTGGGGTGCGCTCGCCAGCCGGCGAACGCACCCCACGGCCGTTGGTGGGCCGTCGGACGCCGCCCGCGCCGGCGCGGGACGGTCGCCGGGAGCGGGTTCGGTGAGATCGGGCGACACAGGAGGGCGGCGTCCGGACAGGTACAGGGTGTGGAAGCCGTGACACTCACCCCCGAAGAGCGCTTCAGGTCTGCGTTCGCCGACAACTACGCCGACCTGCTGCGTTTCGCGCAGCGCCGCGTCGACCCGCACCACGCCGAGGATGTCGCCGCCGAGGCGTTCCTCGCCGCGTGGCGCCGGGTCGGCGACCTGCCCGACGACCCCTCCGACGCCCGCGCCTGGCTGTTCGGCATCGTCCGGAACTGCCTGCTGAACGACCGGCGCAGCGCGCGCCGGCGGGACGCGCTGGCCGTCCGGCTCGCGGACGCCTCGGCGTCCGGGCGCCGGTGCGACGCCGACGAGGACTTCCTCGCCCGGCGGGTCGACGTGGCCGCGGCCTGGGCGAGCCTGCCGGACGCCGAGCAGGAGGTGCTGGCGCTGGCCGTGCTCGACGGGCTGACGTCGGCGCAGGCCGGGGCGGTCCTCGGGATCAGCGCTGCGGCCTTCCGCCTTCGCCTCTCCCGCGCCCGGGCCGCGCTGCGCGTCCGGCTCGACGGGGAAGCGGAGCCCACCACCCCCACGATGCAGGAGACCCGACGATGAGCACGCATTTCGATCTTCACGACCCCCTGGACGACGTCGTCCGCAGCCTCGACCCCGCGGACGCCTCCCTCGACGACGACGCCCGCCGCCGCGCGGAGGCCCTCCTCGACCGCATCATCTCCACCCCCTCCGGTGCGGAGGACGGCCGCACCGGGGGCGTCCGTCAGCGGTCGGCGTCCGGAGGGCGGCGCCGCCGGCTGCGGGCGCGCTGGCTGATCCCGGCCGCCGCGGCGGCGGCCGTCGTGACGGTGATCGCCGTGAACGGGGGCGGGCAGACGCCGGCGTACGCGTCCTGGACGCCGAAGCCGGGGCGCGTCGCGTCGCCCGTGCTCGCGAAGACCGCGGACGCCTGCCGCGCGTCGATGGCCGACTGGGAGAAGCAGGGGCCGCAGACCGGGCCGGACCGGCAGGTGGTGCGGGCGGACACCGCGAAGGTGGTCGTGGCCGAACAGCGGGGTGACTACGTGTTCGTCTCGATGGTGTCCGACAGTGGGGCCGAGATCGCGTGCCTGGCGAAGGCCGGGCGTCCCGATCAGATCATGAGCGCGGGGGGCAGCAGCCCGAGCGCGACGACCCCGGCGCCGGCCCCGGTCGCCGCCGACAACGTCGAGCAGCGCGGTGTCGGGCTGTCGAGCGCGGACGAGGGGACGTTCGGGATGACCAGCGGCCGCGTCGGCCGGGACGTCCGCGGGGTGACGATCGTCACCGGCGGCACGGAGGTCGAGGCGACCGTCGCGAACGGCTGGTTCTCGGCGTGGTGGCCGGCGGCGTCCGGGTTCGTGGGCTCGGCGGGCGTGCCCGACGTGACGTACCGCCTGACCCTCGCCGACGGCAGCCGGCGGGACGCGAGCCCCGATCCCGGGCAGAAGAAGCCCGGGCCGGCGGAGATCGGCCGCGTCTCCCGGGGCGGCGGGACCGACGGGCTGGAGACCGTCGACGGCGAGGTGGGCGCGCGGGTGCGGACGGTGGTCGTCCACACCGGCGAACGCGACGTCACCGCGACGCTGTCGGGCGGGACCTTCCACGCGGAGTGGCCCATGCCGACGCGGGCGTCCGGTGAGGTGAAGCCGCTGACCTACACGCTGACCCTCGACGACGGGACCGTCCTGAAGAACGTCAAGCCCGTCAGTGGCTCCGGCTCCTAGGGGCGTTTCTCCCCGTGGTGCGTTTCTACCTGACGTTCTCCACCCTCTGGGGTGGAGAACGTCACACGCCCCAGCGCTGTGGTCCACGAGGTGCCGTCCGGCACGCTGTTGGTCACCCGGAACGCTGCGGGACGCCCGACACGCGACCCGGTGGGCCCGAAATGCGACCCGGGTGGCCCGAAACGCTGCAGGTCTTTCGTCAACGCTGCAGGTGTTCTCGAAACGCCGGGCGACGGCCGGAACGCTGCCGTACGTAAGGCAGCGTTCTCGCCGGAGGCAGGCGTGAACGAAACGCTGCAGGCGTTCCGC
>NZ_JBDHZL010000153.1:0-4716 GCF_039811905.1 Nigerium sp.
ACCACGGCGCTGCCTACCCCGGTGAGTGCTAGCCAGCGCAGTGAAACGCTGCAGGCGTTGTGAAAACGCTGCAGGCGTTCCGCCAACGCTGCAGGCGTTCTCGAAACGCCGGGCTTAAGCCACAACGCTGCCTTACGTAAGGCAGCGTTCTCGCCGGAGGCAGGCGTTATGGAAACGCTGCAGGCGTTCCGCGGTTTGCTGCAGGCGTTTCGCAAACGCTGCAAGCGTTCCGCCGCCGCCGAGGGGAGGGGCGTCCGCGAGCGTCTCCCTTCCCCCGGACGCCTCCCACCACGGTGAACGCCCCCCGGGACGCCGGGCGCCCATTGCTAGCCTGTGCGCATGACCGAACCCGCTGCCGCGAACGACTTCATCCGCGAGGCTGTCCGGAAGGACAACGAGCAGGGAACGTACGGCGGGCGCGTCCAGACTCGGTTCCCACCGGAGCCGAACGGGTACCTGCACATCGGGCACGCGAAGGCGATCGTCCAGGACTTCGGGGTCGCCGAGGACTTCGACGGCCTCTGCAACGTGCGCCTCGACGACACGAACCCCGGCACGGAAGAGCCGGAGTACGTCCGCTCGATCGTCGACGACATCGCCTGGCTCGGCTACCAGCCGCACTCGGTCGTGCACGCCTCGGACTACTTCGGCCCCCTGTACGCGTGGGCCGAACACCTCGTCACGCAGGGGTTGGCCTACGTGGACGACTCCGACGCCGAGACGATCACCGCCCAGCGCGGCGGCTTCGGACGCCCCGGCGTCAACTCCCCCTACCGCGACCGGACGCCCGAGGAGAACCTCGACCTGCTGCGCCGCATGCGCGCGGGCGAGTTCGGCGACGGCGAGAAGGTGCTGCGCGCGAAGATCGACATGGCCCACGAGAACATGTGGCTGCGCGACCCGGTGATGTACCGCATCCGGCACGCCGAGCACCACAACACGGGCACCGAGTGGGTCATCTTCCCGACCTACGACTGGGCGCACGGCCAGTCGGACGCCATCGAGGGCGTCACCCACTCCATCTGCACGCTCGAGTTCGAGAGCCACCGGCCGCTGTACGACTGGTTCCTCGAGCATCTGCCCCTCACCGGCGACCGGCCGCGCCAGCTCGAGTTCGCCCGCCTCGAGTTGACCCACACGGTCACCTCGAAGCGGCGCCTGAAGAAGCTGGTCGACGACGGCGTCGTCGACGGCTGGGACGACCCGCGCATGCCCACCCTCCGCGGCCTGCGCCGGCGCGGCTACCCGCCGGCCGCTCTGCGCGCGTTCTGCCGGGCCATCGGCACGACGAAGGTGAACTCGCGCAAGGCGATCGAAGAGCTCGAGAGCTACGTCCGGCGCGAGCTGAACCGCACGTCACGACGGCGGATGGCGGTGCTCCGGCCGCTGAAGCTCGTCATCACCAACTGGCCGACGGACGCCGACGGCCGTCCCGTCGTCGAGCACTTCGACGTGGTCAACAACCCGGAGAACCCCGACGAGGGCGTCCGGTCGGTCGCGTTCTCGGGGGAGCTGTTCATCGAGTCCGACGACTTCGCCGAGGTGCCGCCGCCGAAGTACTTCCGGCTGTCGCCGGGCCGCGAGGTGCGGCTCCGCGGGGCGTACTTCGTCACGGCGACCGACGTCGTGAAGGACGCCGACGGCGCGATCGTCCAGGTGAACGCGACCTACGACCCCGCGACCCGCGGCGGGGACGCCCCCGACGGGCGCAAGGTGAAGTCCACGATGCACTGGGTGTCGGCGGCGCACGCCGAGGAGGCGTCCGTCTGCCTGTACGACCGGCTGTTCACCACCGAGGTGCCGGGCGAGGCGACGGGGGAGGCGCTCGACGACCTGAACCCGCACAGCCGCGAGACCCTCACCGGCTGCCAGGTGGAGGCCGCCCTGGCCGACACCGAGCCCGGGCAGGTCGTGCAGTTCGAGCGGCTCGGCTACTTTGCGCTCGACCCCGATCAGCCCATGCGCTTCCACCGGACCGTCGGTCTGCGCGACGAGTGGGCGTCCATTCAGAAGCGGCAGGCGAAGTCGTCAGGCTGACGAGACCGGACGCCCCGGCCCTGGATTCCCCGGAACCTCCGGAGTTAACTGGGGATGCATCGAATCTCGAGAGGGAAGAGGTCATCGCCATGAGCACGCCCCACGACGTGGTCATCATCGGAGGCGGTCTGGCGGGCGCCAAGACCGCCGAGGCGCTGCGGGAGCAGGGCTTCGAGGGCACGGTCACGCTGCTGGCCGCGGAGGATCGGCTGCCGTACGAGCGTCCCCCGTTGTCGAAGGACTACCTGAGCGGCGGGTCGACGTTCGACGAGGCGCTCGTCCACGACGAGGACTGGTACCGCGACCAGCACGTCGACCTCCGGTTGGGCACGCGCGCGACGTCCGTCGACACCGTCGGACGCCAGGTGCGCCTCGCCGACGGCACGAGCATCGCCTACGACAAGCTCGTGCTCGCCACCGGGTCGACCCCGCGCGAACTCACCAGCACCGGCGCCCCCGCCGGAGGGCTGCACTACCTGCGCACGAAAGAGGACGCCGACGCGCTGAAGCCGCTCTTCGGCGCCGGCAAACGCGTCGCGATCGTCGGCGGCGGCTGGATCGGCCTCGAGGTCGCCGCGACGGCGCGCGCGGCCGGCACCGAGGTGACCGTGCTGGAGGAGTCGACGCTGCCGCTGCTGAAGGTGCTCGGCCCCGGGATGGCCGAGGTCTTCGCCGCGCTGCACCGCGACCACGGCGTCGATCTGCGCACCACGGCCCACGTGGAGCAGATCCTGCGTCAGGGCACCGAGCCCACCGGCGTCCTGCTCGGCGGCGGGGACACGGTGGACGCCGACGCGATCATCGTCGGCATCGGCGCGACCCCCGACGTGCGGCTGGCCGAGGAGGCGGGGCTGGCCGTCGACGACGGCGTCCTGGTGGACGCGTCGCTGCGGACGTCCGACCCCGACGTCTACGCCGTCGGCGACATCGCCCACGCCGACCACCCGACGCTGGGCCGGCGGATCCGCGTGGAGCACTGGGCGGCCGCCCTGAGCCAGCCGGCGGTCGCCGCCGCGTCGCTGCTGGGCGGGAACGACGTCTACGACGAGCTGCCCTACTTCTTCAGCGACCAGTTCGACCTCGGCATGGAGTGCGTCGGGTTCGCGCCGCAGGGCTCCTACGACCGGGTCGTGACCAGGGGCGACGTCGCCGGGCGCGAGTTCGTGGCGTTCTGGCTGGACGCGGAGAACCACATCCTGCAGGCGATGAACGTAAACGTCTGGGACGTGGTCGACGAGGTCAAGCCGCTGGTCGCCGAGCGCCGGGTCGTCGACCCCGAGAAGCTCGCCGACCCGTCGGTGGCGTACTCCGACCTCTGACCGGCGGGCGCCTGCTCCCCGATACGGGGGTCAGGCGCCGGCGATCGCGCCGCGGGCGTCCGGGTCGCACTCGTCGAGGAACGTCGCGATGCGCTGCACCTCGTCGTTCTCGCCGATGGCGCCGGCCGCCCTCCCGAGGCTGTACAGGGCGCGCAGGAAGCCGCGGTTCGGCTCGTGCGACCAGGGCACCGGGCCGGCGCCGCGCCAGCCGGCGCGACGGAGGGCGTCCAGGCCGCGGTGGTAGCCGACGCGCGCGTAGGCGTACGAATCCACAACGCGGCCCTCGCCCCAGGCGTCCTCGGCGAGCATCGCCCACGCGAGCGAGGACGCCGGGAAGCTGGCCGCCAGGTCCTCCGGCTCGTCGCCCGCGGCGATACGCGCCGCGACCTCGGGGTCGTCGGGCAGCAGCGTCGGATCGGGTCCCACCAGGTTCTTTCCCACCATCGACATGGCCCCAGTCAACCAGACGCCGGCGGGCCGGCGTCGGCGGGCGTCACCGTCCGGACGCCGTCGTGCCGCGGCGGGCGGGCGCGGTCCACGGGTCTTCGGGCCAGGGATGTTTGCTGTAACGCCCGCGGTTCTCGGCGCGCACGGCCGGGTAGACGTTCGTCCAAAACGACGCCAGGTCGTCGGTGACCGCCAGCGGACGCCGCGCCGGCGACAGCAGGTGCAGCACGACGGGCACGCGCCCGCCGGCGAGTCGAGGAGCCTCCGACAAGCCGAAACACTCCTGCAGCTTCACGGCGACGACCGGACGGGCGTCAGGGTCGGGGCCGTCGGCGTCCGGGTAGTCGACGCGGATCGCCGACCCGCTGGGCACCCGCACGCGCTCGGGCGCGAGCTCGCCGAGCCGGGACGCCTCGGGCCACGGCAGCAGCGCCCGGAGCTGGTCGGCGCCGACCGGACGCGGGCGCCCGGCGGCCAGGGCGTCCAGGGTGGGCGTGAGCCACTCGTCGGCGCTGGCGAGGAGGGCGGCGTCCGAGACGTCGGGCCAGGGGTCGCCGAGGTGCGCGCGCAGGAAGGCGAGGCGGCGCCGCAGGGACGCCGCGGCGTCCGAGAAGCCCACGAGGCCGAGCCCGTCGCGGGCGAGGGCGGACGCGACGGCGTCCCGGGCCTGCGCGCGGGTGGGCGCGACCGGGGTCGAGGTGAGCGTGATCGCGCCGAGGCGCGTTGTGCGGCGGGCGGTCACGCGCCCGGCGTCGAAGGACGCGGCGGTCTCCTCGGCCAGCAGCCCCGCGCCGGCCTCGCGGGCGAGCCCGCCGGAGAGGGACGCCGCCGCGCGGATCACGGCGCCCTGACCGGCGGCGGCGCGCCCGTCGGCGCGGGTGACATCGGCGACGGCGAGCCACTCCTGGCCGAG
>NZ_JBDHZL010000154.1:0-4551 GCF_039811905.1 Nigerium sp.
CGGCCCGTGAGGAGGCGGCCGCGCGGGCGGCGGCCGCGAGGGCACGCAACGCTCAGGACCGGGCGGCCAAGCAGGCCGCGGTGCGACGCGCGGCGGCCAAGGCGCGGGCGCTGCGCAACCAGTCGGCGGCGTCCACGGCCGCCGGGGTCGTCGGGCGCATGAACCGCGAGTCCTCGTACGGGTTCACGATGCCGGTCAACGCGACGCCGGGCTCGTCGTACGGCCTGCGGTTCCACCCGATCCTGCATTACTGGCGCATGCACAACGGCACGGACTTCGGCGCGGCCTGCGGGATGCCGCTGTACGCCGCGGCGTCCGGACGCGTGCTGTCGGCGGGCCGCAACGGCGGCTTCGGCAACTTCGTCCTCATCGGCCACGGGCTGCGGGGCGGCCGCTACCTGACGACCGGGTACGCGCACCAGTCGCGCATCGCCGTGCGGCCGGGGCAGCGCGTCCGGCAGGGTCAGCTCATCGGGTACGTCGGCACGACCGGCCTGTCGACGGGCTGCCATCTGCACTTCGAGGTGCGGCTGAACGGCGTCCCGACGAACCCGCTGCGCTACCTGCCGTAGCCGGCCCGCGGTGCCGCCATCCTGCCTTGGTAGGGTGGTGGCACCGCATTTTGACGAGGGAGACACCATGCCACGACCCGCAGGCCGCGTCTTGGTCGCTCAGAACAAGAAGGCCCGCCACGACTACAACATCGGCGATCGCGTCGAGGCCGGTCTCGTGCTCACCGGCACCGAGGTGAAATCGCTGCGCGAGGGGAGGGCCTCCCTCGTCGACGGCTTCGCGACGATCGACGACGGGGAGGCCTGGCTGCGCAACGTGAACATCCCGGAGTACCGCTTCGGCACCTGGACCAATCACGCCCCCAAGCGCAACCGCAAGCTGCTGCTGCACCGCCGCGAGATCGACAAGCTCGATCGCGAGACGGCCAACTCGGGCCGCACGATCGTGCCCCTGTCCATCTACTTCTCCGACGGGTATGCGAAGGTCGAGTTGGCCCTCGCCACGGGCAAGAAGGATTGGGACAAGCGGCAGGCCATCGCCGAGCGCGACGCCAACCGCGAGGCGCAGCGCGCCCTCGCCGCCCGGAACAGGGCGCGCCGGTGAGCGCCCGGCAGGGGAGCGGCGCCGTCGGCGCCCGGGCGAGACGGCGTCCGGGGCGCGCGCTGGCGCGCCTGGCGCTGGTCGGCGTCCTGATGATCTCCGCGCTGCTCGGCTTCGCGACGCCGGCCCACGCCGCCGACGACAGCTTCGACCGGTGGGACGCGGCGTACACCGTTCGGCCCGACGGCACCGTGCACGTGCAGGAGACGATCACGCTGAGGTTCGGCTCCAGCTCGGGCCGGCGCGGGCTCGAGCGCACGCTCGTCACGCGCGAGGCCTACAACAACGACCAGGACGCGGTGTTCCAGATCTCCGGCATCCGCGTCTCGTCGCCCGACCCGGTGTCGACGAACTGGACGCAGATCAACCAAAGCGATGGGCGGACCGCGCAGACCACGATCCGCGTCGGGGACGCCAACCGCCGCATCTCGGCGGCGACCGCGACGTACGTGTTCGACTACGACGTCCGCGGATATCTGCGCTCGCCGAGCGGCCATGCCGAGTTCGGCGTCGACGTCCTCGGCCCCGGTATGGCGCGGATCGACAGCTCCACGATCACGGTGACGACGCCCGCCGGCATCACCGACGTCACGTGCTTCGCCGGCACGGTCGGCAGCAAGACGGCGTGCACCAACTCTGACTACTCGGGCGAGACCGCGACGTTCCGTCAGAACGACCTGCCGAGGGGCCAGGTCATGACCGTGGGCGTCCAGTTCCCGCTGGCGTCCGTGCAGAACCCGACCCCGATCCTGGAAGAGAACGTGGAGGCGGCGACGGCCCGGTCGAACGCGACCCAGCTCGGCGTCGGCAGCGCGGGCGCGGTGGTCATCGCGCTGCTCGGCATCTGGTACTACCGCCGCAACGGCTACGAGGAGCGTTTCGGCGGGCTGCCGCCCGGCACGTTCCCGGCGGCCGGTAGCACAGCGACGGTCGTGAAGGCCGACAAGCGCACCGAGATCCCGGTCGCCTTCTCGCCGCCGCGGTTGCCGCTCATGGACGCCGGCTATCTGCTCGACGGGCGTCCGTCCGTGAAGCACCTGACCGCGACAATGGTGAACCTGGCCGTGGTCGGCGCCATCGAACTGCGTGGCGGCCAGGGGCGCAACGAGAGCCCGGTCGCCACCGCGCGCGACCCCCGCCGTATCCCGGATGAGCCGAGCGATCAGCTCTTCCGCGAGATGTTCCCCGACGGCTCGGGGCAGGTCGTGCTCGACGAGCCCGGCGCGATGGAGGGCGCCCGGAAGACGCTGTTCTCCTACGCCGAGCGCAACTCGGCGAAGCAGGGTTGGTTCCGCAACGCGTCGCTGCCGACCTCGCTCCGGTGGGGCGTCAGCTGCCTGACGTTGCTCGTCTTCGCCGCGTTCTTCATGGTGAGTGGGGCGTGGGGCTACATCCTGCTCGTGCTGCCGATCATGGCGGCCCTCCTGATCACCGTCACGCTGGTTCAGCGTCGCCTCGAGCGCGGTAAGCGGACTGCGACGGGGCGCGCCTACACCGACCAGATCGAGGGCTTCCGCACCTACATCGCGACCGCCGAGGCGGAGCAGCTCAAGTTCGAGGAGGGCGAGGACATCTTCAGCCGCTACCTCCCGTGGGCCATCCTCTTCGGTCTCGCGGAGCGGTGGGTCGCGGTCTGCCAGCGGGCCGTCGAGCTGGGCATCATGTCCGAGCCCGACACGGCCTGGTACGGCGGCACGGCCTGGAACGCCCAATGGATGCTGTGGAACCTCACGGCCTGGAACACCGGCATGGCCTCCGCGGCCGTCCCAGCCCCGCCCCCCGTCAGCGACGTCAGCTCGGGCACCGGCTTCGGCGGTGGCTCGATGTTCGGCGGCGGCGGGGGTGGCTTCGCCGGGGGCGGCTTCGGCGGCGGCGGCGGCGGTAGCTGGTAGCCACCGGGACGCCGGCGCGATTGCCGGCGCGCCCGAGAAGCGAGGACGCCGCGGCCCGAGGGCCGCGGCGTCCTGTCGTGCGTGGTGGACGGTGGGTTACTGCACCCCGACGAGGTCGCACACGAAGATGAGCGTCTCGTTCGGCTTGATGACGCCGCCGGCGCCTCGGGCGCCGTAACCGAGCTGCGGCGGGATCGTGATGCGGCGGCGGCCGCCCACCTTCATGCCTACGATGCCGTCGTCCCACCCCTGGATGACCTGGCCGGCGCCCAGGTTGAACACGAGCGGCTGGCCGCGGTCGTAGCTGTTGTCGAACTCGGCGCCCGTGGAGTGGGCGACCCCCACGTAGTGCACGGCGACGCGCTTGCCGCGCGCGGCCTCGGGGCCGGAGCCCCCGGTGAGGTCGTCGAGGAGGAGTTCGGTGGGCGCGGGGCCCTCGGGAACGTCAACGGTCGGCTTATCCATGCCAGCCAGCCTAGTGGCGGGGGAGCGGCTCGGGGAAAACCCTCTTGGGCGGGGCCCCGATACGACGCAGAATTCAGGGCATGAGTGCTGTGTTCCCCGCCCCGATCACGCCCGCCGATCGCGAGCGCGCCGAGGGCTACCTCAAGGACGCCTACGCCGACGGTCTGCTGGGCGAAGCCGAGTTCGACACGCGGATGGGCCAGGTGATGGCGGCGGGGAGCCGCTCGGAGCTGACGGCGTCCTGCGCGGGCATCGTGGGCGTCCGGCCGAGCGTGCCGCGTCCGCGCATCGCCGGCGGCACCGGCCTGGCGACCGCGGCGCACTTCTCCGGAATCGCCAGCTCGTTCATCGGGCCGTGGCTCGCCTACCAGGTCGCGACGCCGCGCAGCTTCGCGCGGCGCGAGGCGGCCAAGGCGTTCAACTTCCAGGTCGTGTCCATCGTCGCGCTGGTGACGACGTTCGTGCTCACGGCGGTGTTCTTCGACCGGGCGCTCGGCACCGTCCTGCCGCTCGGCTGGCTGGCGTGGTTCCTGCTGTCGGTGACGGGGGGCGTCCAAGCGGCGAAGGGACGCTCCTGGCGCAACCCGGTCACGCGCGTGCTGCCGTGGGAAGTTCTGCGCGAGGACGGGCGTTGAACCCATGGGGAACGGCGGCTATGCTGATCTGCTCGGGCTCGTCCCGGGCGCGGCAGTGCCGCGCACAACTCAACAGGGGGTGACTGGTTTCGACTTGGGACGGTAGTCCCAGAAGAAGCGGGCCGAGGAGCCAGCGACATCTCGTTAACGATCGCTGGAAACCAATAACTGCCGAATCCAATCGCGCAGACTTCGCTCTCGCTGCCTGATACAGCGACCGAAGGGTCAGACCGGGCGTTGCCTTCCGTCCGGATCCTGGCCTCATTCTGAAGGCTTGCTGATCAGCCGACGCCTTAGCGGCTGATCGGGACTTTACTAGGGCTGGGCTCGTCCACCACGCGCTGGCGTCGAGGGTGGGAGCCGAGAAAACGACACCCGCCAGCTGCGCCCGGAGAAGATCTGGTTCGCCTCTTGAGGACGCGGGTTCGATTCCCGCCACCTCCACC
>NZ_JBDHZL010000155.1:0-4160 GCF_039811905.1 Nigerium sp.
GGCTCCGGCTCGGGCTCTGCGGGAGCAGGCTCCGGCTCCGCGGACGCGGGCTCGACCGCCTCGGGGACCTCGACGGACTCCTCCGGCGCCGGCTCGGTGGCATCCTCGGGCTGCGCCCCACCGGCGGCGATCTCCTCGGCGGTCTCGTACTCGGCGGTCGGGGCGACCTCGAGGTTCGCGGCCTCCCCGTCGATCACGGCCTCGGCCTGCTCGTCGGCCTCGGCCTGCTCGTCGACCTGGGCCTCCTCGTCATGGAGGCCCTCCGCGACCGGCGCCTCCTCGGCCGCCGCCTCCGACTCCTGGAACGCCACGACCTCGGGCGCGACCGGCGCGTGGTCGCGCAGCCCCGCCGACGGCTCGCGCGACTCGTCCTCGGGCTGGGTCGCCGGCTCGGCGACCTCCTCCTCCGCGACCGCGTACTCCTCGGTCTCGGGGGCGGCCGGCACCGTGCGGCGGAGCTCGTCGGCGATGCTCGCCGGGGACGCCTGCGCGGCCTCCTCAGCCTGCCCGTCGGACGCCTCCGCGGTCTCGTGCTCGGCCCCCGCCGAATCGACGTCCCGCTGCTCCACGGGCGCACCCAGCGGCTCCTCCTCGCCCTCGAACGCCGGCTCCTCCGCCGCCGCCCCGAACGAGCCGGACGCCTCCGGTCGCGGCTCCTCGTCCTCGGCACCGCTCGCGCCGGCGTCCGCCGCCACGTCCTCCGCAACCACATCCTCCCGCGCTCGCCGCGGCGCGGCGTCGCCCTCGGAGGGGCGCGCCTCCTCGCTCACCGCGCGACGGGCCTCCGGCTCGTCGGGCACGACGGTCGTGCCACCGTCGTCGGGGGCGTCGATGACCGTGCCCGGCGCCGGTCCGTCGGGGATCGCCGACCCCTCGGTCGCGGCGCGCTCCGGCGCCGCCGGCGCGGACGACGACCTCCTGCTCCGCCCGACCAGAAACACGACCAGCGCGATCACGACGATCGCGACGATCAACCAGCCCCACCACTCCATGTCGACCCTCCTTATCAGGCGTCCGTTCGCGACCAACCCTACCGAGCGGCGCCCCGCGCCAGCCACGCCCCACGCGCCCCGGTCGGCGTGTGATCCCGTCAGACCCGGGCGGTCCCGCGCCATGCAGAAGGCTCCAACCCGAGGACGCCGCCGCCCGCCGACGCCCCGTTCGGTAGGCTTGCACCCACCGGCAAGCCGCCGGGGGCTTTTGTCAACACCGCCGCCCCCGCGGCGGGTACCACAGCGAGGTGAGCGGCATGAGGCATTCCATCGCGCTCGACGCAGGTCAGAGCACCAGCAAGCTGCGGGCCACCGCCGACCACGGGTACGTCACGGCGCGGTACCCCGGCGTCCTGACCGACCGCCCGCTGCCCGGCCAGTGGGTCGCGACGGTCAAGCGCTTCCTCTCCGAGCACCCCGACATCGCGCCCAGCGAGTTGGCCATCGGCTCCAGCGGGCTCGCCGAGGAGACGGCCCACGACATCATCGACGAACTCGCCCCGCTGGGCATCGTCCGGGTGGCGCTCGCGCACGACTCGATCACCTGCTATCTCGGCAGCCTCGGCGAGCAGCAGGGCGCCATGATCGCGGCGGGCACGGGCACGATCTGCCTCGGGGTCGGCCCCCGCGGCATGGCCCGGGTCGACGGCTGGGGCTGGATCGTCGGCGACGCCGGCTCCGCGTTCTGGATCGGGCGCACCGCGTTCGAGGCCGCCCTGCGCGGCTACGACGGACGCCGCAGGCTCACCGCGCTCACCGACCTGTTCGCCGAGGACTTCCCCGACCTCGAGAAGGCCTACCTCGCGATCCAGGCCGACGACAACAAGGTGTCGCGCATCGCGTCCTACGCCACGAAGGTGAACGCGCTGGCGAGCACCGACCGGGTCGCCGCCAACATCATCGACAAGGCGGCGGCGCACCTGTCGGAGGCGGTGCAGGCGGCGCTGCGCCGGGTCGGGCTGAACGGCCCGGAGACGCCGAAGGTCGCGGTGCTCGGGCAGGTCTTCGAGTCCGACCGGCTGCGCAACCGCTTCGTCGACTACCTGACGCTGCAGTGGCCCTCGTTCGCCCTCACCGAGCCGGTCGGCGACATCGTCGACGGCACGGCCGCCCTCCTCACCCTCGACGGGCACCACCCGCTGTACGACCACGTCTCGTTCGCCGAGCGCGGCTGACCCCCGCCCGGCCTCAGACAGCAAGGGACGCCGCCCACGCGGGCGGCGTCCCTGTCTTTCTGCTCGTCGGCCGGCTCAGACGGCCGCGAGGAACCGTTGGACGCTCGCGAAGAACGGACGCCCGTCGAGCGACGGCCCGGTGAGCGGGTCGACGTTGTGCTCGGGATGCGGCATGAGGCCGACGACGTTGCCGCGCTCGTTCGTGATGCCCGCGATGTCGTTGCGGGAGCCGTTCGGGTTGCCGAGGTAGCGGAACGCGACGCGCCCCGAATCCTCCAGCATGCGGAGCGTCTCGTCGTCGGCCGTGTACGCGCCCTCGCCGTTCTTGAGGACGATGACGATCTCCTGCCCCTCGGTGAACTCCGACGTCCAGGCCGTG
Source organism: Nigerium sp. (assembly GCF_039811905.1). Classification (NCBI taxonomy): domain Bacteria; kingdom Bacillati; phylum Actinomycetota; class Actinomycetes; order Propionibacteriales; family Propionibacteriaceae; genus Nigerium; species Nigerium sp. The sequence continues at coordinate 2,547 of NZ_JBDHZL010000155.1, forward strand.
GCGGTGTTCTCGACGCGGAGCAACTGGTCGCGGCAGACGAACGTGCGGACGTCGTTGCGGATCAGCGCACCGGGCAGCAGGTGCGACTCGCAGAGCACCTGGAAGCCGTTGCAGATGCCCAGCACCGGCATGCCCGCGTTCGCGGCGTCGATCACGGACGCCATCACCGGCGAGAACCGCGCGATCGCGCCGCAGCGCAGGTAGTCGCCGTAGGAGAAGCCGCCGGGCAGGACGACCGCGTCGACGCCGTTCAGCGAGTCGGACGCATGCCACAGCGGCACGGCCTCCGCCCCGCAGAGGGTCACGGCGCGGGCGGCGTCGTGGTCGTCGAGCGAGCCGGGGAAGGTGACGACGCCGATCCTGGTCACTGATCCACCCGGACGTCGAACGACTCGATCACCGTGTTCGCCAGCAGCTTCTCGGCGGCCTGCCGGACCTCGTCGAGCCGCTCGGGCGTCGCGTCGCCGTCGAGCTCGACCTCGAACCGCTTGCCCTGCCGGACCGTCAGGCCCTCGAACCCGAGGCGCTTGAGCGCGCCGGTCACCGCCTTGCCCTGCGGATCGAGAATCTCGGGCTTCGGCATCACGTCAACGATCACTCGCGCCATGGCTCAGATCCTATCGGTGGAGGACGCCGCGGGCCCGGCCGGGTCGAAGGGCGTCCCGGTGAGGCGCTCGTACGCCTCGACGTAACGGGCGCGGGTGGCGTCGCGGACGGCGTCCGGGAGGGGCGGCGGCGGGGTGTCGGACGCCTTGTCCCAGCCCGATTCGCGCGTCAGCCAGTCCCGGACGAACTGCTTGTCGAAGCTCGGCAGCGACTCCCCCGGACGCCAGGCCTCGGCGTCCCAGAAGCGGGACGAGTCGGGCGTGAGCACCTCGTCGGCCAGCACGAGGGTGCCGTCGGGGCGGCGTCCGAACTCGAACTTCGTGTCGGCCAGGATGATGCCTCGCTCGCGGGCGATGTCGGCCGCGGCGGAGTAGACCGCGAGGGTGGCGTCGCGCAGCTCGGCGGCCGTCTCGGCTCCGTGCAGCTCGGCGATGCGCTCGAACGAGACGTTCTCGTCGTGCTCGCCGAGCGGGGCCTTCACGGCGGGCGTGAAGATCGGCTCGGGGAGACGGTCGCCGTCGCGCAGTCCGTCGGGCAGGCCGATGCCGCAGACGGTGCGGGACGCCTGGTATTCCGCCCAGCCAGAGCCGGTCAGGTAGCCGCGCGCGACGCACTCGACGGGGATCATGGCGAGCTTCTCCACGACGATCGCGCGCCCGCGGACGGCGTCGGGCACGTCGGTGGAGACGACGTGGTTCGCCAGCCCCGTGAGGCGTCCGAACCACCACAGGGAGAGTTGCGTGAGCACCGCCCCCTTGTCGGGGATGGGCGTGGCGAGGATGTGGTCGTACGCCGAGATGGCGTCCGTGGCGACCATCAGCATGCGCGGCTGGTCGCCGTCGGCGGGCCAGTCGTACAGGCGGCGCACTTTGCCGGCGTGAAGGAGGGGCAGGTCGAGTCCGAACGGATCGCTCACCCGGGCAGCCTAGTGCGTGCGCGCGCCTCCGCGGGCGTCCGCACACCTCGTGAGCACGCCCGCGCTCGAGCTCAAGGCGGACCCCGTGTGCG
>NZ_JBDHZL010000156.1:0-4148 GCF_039811905.1 Nigerium sp.
GGGGCGCGCCGACCCGGGGCGCGCGGAGGCGTCCGCGAGCAGCCGGTCCAGACCGGTGGGGGTGAGTTGGGCGACGGTCGCGCCGGCGGCGTCCACGGACCAACCCGCGCCCACGTGCCCGGCGAGGCAGGCCGCGAACAGGTTCATCGTGGAGTCCATCTCGCCGGGGATCCACACGCGATCGGACGCCGTCAGCCCTAGCCGCGCGGCGACGGCGTCGAAGGAATCGACCCAGGACGCCGTCGTCCGGACGATCGTGCGCGCCGCGGCCGACGTCGTGCCCGACGTGCGGACCGCGATCGACCGGCCCCGGCGATGGGCGTCCCAGAACGCGGCGACCGGGTCGGACGCGCCGGTGAGAAGCGCCGGGGAATCGCCGCGCGGCGTCCGGGAGGTCGGACTCATACGGACGCGGCGTCCCGCCCGAGCCGGCCCCGCAGCGGCAGCAGACCGGGATAGCTCTTGTGGACGGCCACGGCCGTCGCCGTCGCGAGGACGACCTTGATCGAGTCGCCGATGATGAACGGCGTCACGGCGAGCGCGGCGGCCGGGACGCTCAGGTGCATGACCGCCATCATGCCCACCGCCCCGAACAGGTACATGACGACGATGCCGAACGCCGCGTTGATGAGCAGCCCCGGCACGAACCGGTACGGCGCCCCCACCCGCTCGGTGGCCCAGCCGATCAGGAACGGGACGACCACGTACGCGACCAGGAACCCCACCGTCGCGCTCGCGAAGACCCCGACGCCGCCGCGTCCGCCGGCGAGCAGCGGCAGGCCGAGCGCGACCAGGGCCATGAACAGGAGTTGCGACAGTCCGCCGCGGCGGGCGCCGAGGATGGCGCCGGCGAGGATCGTCCCGAACGACTGGGCCGTGATCGGCGACGGCGAGATCGGCGTGTAGAACGCGGGCAGGAAGCCCAAAGCGGCCGTGATCCCGGCGAACACCGCGATCACGGCGATGTCGCGTCCGGGGGTGCGGCGGCGATCGGCGGGCCCGGACGCGGCGCGAGCCGACTGGTCGCTGCGGGTGGGGTGGGCGGATGGCATGACGGTCCTTTCCGGGTGGATGGCCGGATTCTAGGACGATTCCACCGATTCTTGAACATTGTTCAAGATGTGTGCGGAGACGTGCAGGCGTCCGGCGACCGGCGCGCCCGGGCTTCGCCGGAGTCCCGCCGTCGTCGCCCGGCTACTCTCGGCCCCATGAGCGAGTACCACAAGCCCCGCCGGCCGAGCTTCCGCGACCCCGCGGCCCTGGAGGCGCTCGGCGAGCGCTCCGACCCCATCGCCGAGTTGCACGCCGCCCACGAGACGGCTGCCGTCCTGCTGCACACCGGACGCGCCGCCGGCGACCCCGCCGTCACCGAGCGCCTGATCGCGCTGGTCGACGACATCGGGCTGCCGACCCTCGCCGACCTCTGGGCGTCGCGGCCGGCGCGCTCGTTGCCGGGCGCGCTCTTCCGCCTGTACGTGCTGCGCGAGTGGATGCGCACCTCCCCCGCGGACGCCGCCCGCGAGTACGCCTACGGCGTCCCGTACACCGAGCCGAACCACGTGGTGGCGGGCGTCGAGCCGACCGGCCCCACCGAGGTCGCGCGGGTCGCCGACGAGATCCTTCGGGGCGTCTTCACCGGGGACTTCGCGGTCGCCCTCGAGCGCGCCGCGGCCTTCTGCCGCGTCGTCGTCGCCGGACGTGCGTTCGCCGGCGAGGGAACCCTCTCCGTGATGGACGCCGCCCGCCTCCGCGACATGGCCGACGACCTCACCGCGTCAGCGCGCCTCTGGCGCGCTGGCAAGCTGAACTGATCCCGTCGGGGACGCCGGTCCGCACGCGCCCCCGAGCCCGCCCATGCTGCCGCGGCATTCCGCCCGAGCATTTGGGTCTCGACCGCGGGGGGCCTATCCTCGAACGCGGTGTCGGGCCGCGGTAGCCCCGGGCTCCATCTTTAGCCGCTGCGAGCGGCCACGCGCCGAGAGGCGCTCCCGGCCCGACGCCACCCAAGCCCCGTGCCGACCGCTGTAGTGGTCGCTCTCCTCCAGGGTTGTGCCCGGCCGATTCGACGGGCGGTGAGGACCGCCCCGTCCCCAACCCCGGAGAGTCCTGCGACACACCCGCGCCGAGGCGATGAGCTCCGGGCTGATCCCACAAGGCGAGTTGCCCGTCACCTCGTTCTGCTTCCATTTCGGAAGCAAAACCAACCAACGCCCGTCACGCCGGGGAGCGTCCCTTATGACCAGTCTGGGCGTCACGACGATTCTCGACAGGGCCACCAGTTGCACTCGATCCCGTCGACGGACTCCGCGAGGGAGGACGACCGAGGAGCCTGCTCACGCGCAGCAGCGTCACCCCGGTCTACGGGTCGATCCGCCGGCCCATCCTCCCGACGGCAACATCGCCGCGCGGTTGAGTTGGTCGGACCACTGTCCTAACCTGGGTTGTGGTCGCGAGGCGTCCGAACCCACGGGGGTGGGCGTCCGAGAGACCGGCAGGCCCCCGCTCGACGGGGTTCGTGAAGGAGATCGCACAGATGGCTTCCCGGGGCACACGCTTCGTCCAGGATCACCGCGCCGCGGCGTCCTGTCCGTGTTGCACCGGGCACTGTAGCCACTGTTGTCGCTGACGCGACCGCACGACCGCCTGCGCGGGCTCAGGCCCGCTGTCACCTCGGGGTTCACATCCCCAACACGGGCCGGCGCCGCTCGACGAATCTCCTGATCCGCTCGCCGCCGGCATCCCCCTGTGATCCGCGGCTCGCCGGTCCGTCGACCGCCGCTCCGTCGACCGCCGCTCCGTCGACCGTCACCCCGCAGATCACCTCCCCCACCGTTCGTCATGCACCGCCGTGCGGGCACGTCCCCGCGCGGCCATCGGAGAAGAGAATGTCTGATTCGTCCAACCACCCGGACGCCGTTGCGCGCCCCCAGGACGCCCGCCACCAGGACGCCCGCCCCCAGCCCGGTCAGGTGTTGCCGTCGGGCGCCGTCGTCCAGCCCACCACCACCGACCAGGTCAAAGCCGACCAGCGCGCCGAGGCCCGGGCCCAGCACGGCGTCAGCCGGCGCGGGTTCCTCACCGGCGTCACGCTCGGCGCACTTGGCGGCCTCGTCGTCGGCGGAGTCGGCGGCGGGCTGATCGGCAACGACATCGGACGCGGCGCCGCCACGGCCGCCGCGAACCGTCCGCTCAAACTGATCTACGGCGGCGACGTCTGCGACGCCCCCGCGATCGTCGCCAAGGAGAAGGGCTTCTTCGAGCAGGCCGGCCTCGACGTCACCCTCCATAAGACCGTCGGCGACGAGGACAGCAAGGCCGCCGTCGGCTCCGGCCAATACGACGCCTCCAGCGGCATCTTCTACTCATGGCTCAAGCCCGTCGAGGAGGGCCAGAACGTCAAGTTCGTCGCCGGCCTGCACGGCGGATGCCTGCGGCTGATCGTCCCGAAGGACTCCTCCATCGACGCGCTCGCCCAGCTGAAGGGCGTCAACATCGGCATCCCCAGCCTGAGCAGCTCGGCGACCATGTTCTTCTCCATGGACCTCCTGGACGCCGGCATCAACCCGCTCCCCGAAGCGGGCCAAGTGCACTGGAAGGTGCTCGACAACTCCGTGCTCGCCGACGCGCTCCGCAAGGGCGACGTCGACGCCATCGCCACCAGCGACCCCATCGCCTACCTGCCGCTGCTGCGCGGCTACGGACGGGAGCTCGCCAACAACATGACCGGCACGAACGCCCAGGCCTACTGCTGCTGCACCGCCCTCAACGGCGACCTCGTCGCCCGCGAGACCCCGCTCGCGCGCAAGCTCATCGAGGCGTGGGCCCAGGGCTCCCGGTACGTCGCCGGCCACGAAGCCGAAGTGGCGCGCATCGAGGTCGACAAGGGCTACGTGGCCGGCGACGTCGGCCTCATCGAAACCCTCCTCAAGAGCTACACGTGGGAACCGTCCGTCGTGAAGCTCAAGGACTCCCTCCTTCCCGGCATCGAGAAGTTCCAAAAGACCGGCTACCTCGGCCGGGACGCCGACCCGCGCGCCCTCGCCGACAAGGCCTTCGACACCCTCGGATTGGACTGGTAATGACCGCCCTCACCACCCAGCCGGCTTCCCGGCCGGCTCCCCCAGCCGCCCCCTCGGTGGCCGAGCAGG
>NZ_JBDHZL010000157.1:0-4035 GCF_039811905.1 Nigerium sp.
CGTCCGAGCTGGCTGAGTTGGCCTGCCTGGCGTGGCCGCTGAGTTGAGCCAGTGCGCAGTTCCCGCTGCGATACAACACCGTTTGGGCGGAGCGCGGTTTCATGTTCGCTATTCACCGCTCACCAATCGAGACAGGCGCTCGGCAATCTGTCGGTCGCGGTCCTTCGCGGCGTGTTGGTACAGCTGCGCCGCTACAGATGTCGAATGGCCGAGTCGCGCTTGAAGCTCGGCCGTCGTCGCACCGACCTGGGCCGCTAGCGTGGCTCCGGTGTGGCGAAGATCGTGCCACTTGAGATCGTCACGACCGGCGGCGGCCCTAGCCTTGGTGAAGTGGCTGCCCATCACCGAGTGCCACATATGGCCTCGGCCCTCACCGGGGAACAGCAGCGAGTTCGGCGCGGGTCGGACGTAGGTCTCGAGGTGCTCCTCGATGATCGGCCACACATGGGGAGGAATCGAGACGTCCCGGACACCGGCGTCCGACTTCGGCGGCCCGACCACGGCGCCTCCGGGCGGGAAGGTGACCGCCCGGCGCACCTTGATCTGATGGTTGACGACGTCGATGTCCTTGCGGCGCAACTCGGCGATCTCTCCGTACCGAAGGGCGCACCAGGCGGCGATTATCAACGCAGCGCTCAACCGAGGCGGCATGTTGTCGGCCATAATCTGGATCTCGGCGGGTGTCGCCGGCTCCACCGGACGCCTGACAGCCGCGGCTCCGGCACCACGGATGTGGACCGGCGAGGCCGCGATCAGCTCGTCGTCGACAGCGCTGTTCATGATCGCCCGCAGGAGGGCGTAGGCCTTGGTCCTGGCTCTCGGGGTCGCCTTGTTCAGGCTGGCGTGCCAGGCCCGCACGTCAGGGCGAGTGATCCGGTCGACCGGCTTCTTGCCGAAGGTCGGCATCAGGTACGTGCGGAGCACCTGGCGGTAGTCCTTCTGCGTCAGGGCCCGCAGCGGCTCCCCCTTCGAGTTGCGTCGCTCCTCGATCCAGCGCGTCGCGTAGTCACCGAAGAGCTCCTTCGGCGCGGCCGCGAGCCTCCTCGGCCCGCTCGCCCGGCGAACTCCAGCGTTCGTCGTCGACCGTCGCCTGGTCGATCCGCTTCTTCTCGTTGTACAGCCAGACGACCGCCAGGTCCTTGCTCTCGAAGGTCACCGGGGCGTTGTGCCGTGCCAGGTCGGGACCGATGAAGCTAGCCTGATACCTGCCCGATGGCAGCCTGCGGATGGTGCCGAAGTCCCGTCTGTCGACCATCGAGGCCTCCAAAATCGCCCAGATCCGTGCACTCTACGTGCACTAAGAGAGCATACGAGCATCTACATCTGCTTACCAGAGCGTCTCCCCGTCGGTCGCGTTTGTCCTAGTCAGAGGCCTAATATTCGCCGGTGGGCCCACAGGGAATCGAACCCTGAACCCGCGGATTAAAAGTCCGCTGCTCTGCCAATTGAGCTATAGGCCCGCACCGGACGCAGGCGTCCGGGTGCCCGGCAAGTCTAGCGGTGAGCCGGCCCGTCCGCGGAGGCGCGCGCCCCTCCGGACGCCCCGCGAGGCCCACCCCACTACAGTCGACGCATGACGACACCCGAGGCCGGCGCGCGATGAGCCCCGAGATCTGGGCGATCATCGTCATCATCGCGGTCGGCGGGGCCGCGGTCGCCCTCGGGTGGGCGCGCGACCAGGCGCGCTCGACTGCGTCCCTCAAGCGGCTGACCGAAGCGCCGAAGGGGCACATCCCCGGCTTCGACGGCAGCGACGCCCGCTACCTCACAGAGGCCGACGTCCTGCCGGCCGAGCCCTCCGCGGAGCTCACGCCCGCCGAGCGGACCCTCCTGGACGCCCGCCCCACCGGCCGCGTCGTGCCCGGCCGGACGCCGGCGTCCTTCCTCGGGGGGCGCGGCCTGGCGATCCTCGAGCGGCCCGCCGTCCTCGTCACCGGGGGCGAGGTCTCCTCGACGCACGCCCTGCTCACCGCACTCGGCGCCGCGAAGCGCCGGGGGCGTCCGCTGGTCTGGGTCGCGGAGGCGTTCGACGATCGGGCGCTCGACACGCTCCGCGCGAACGCGGCCACCGGACGCCTGCCGTGCCTGCCCGTCCGGCTCGCCGGGAGCGGACGCCTCGCGGACGCCGCGGAGGCGACCGGCGGGCGGGTCATGGAGGCGTCCGACTTGGCGGCCGACTACCTCCCGGAGGACGCCTGGGGCGCCTGCGCGGGCTGGGTCAGCGACGGCGAGCGTTCGTGGCTCATCCCGGACGCCGCCCCGGGCTCCCCCGACACCCCCGGATCCCCCACCCAGCCGGCCCCGGGCACCGCCTGATCCGTCGCGGGTCTGCCCGCCACCGCCCGGCGTTGCGGGGTCCTGCGCATCGCGCGACAGGCCGAGGGCCCCGGCCCGGACGCCCACGCTGCCCGGTCGCCACCCCCTCGGCGCCGCTCGCCGGCTAGCGGCACCTGTGTGACAAAGTCCACCTCTGAGGGTGGAGAACGTCAGGTAGAAACGCACACGGCGCGCCTGAGACCACCCCACAATTCCCAAGGTCAGCCCAGAGATTCTCAGGTTTCCACCCTCACAGGTGACACATAGCTGAGGATTTCTTCTCACAAATGCTTGTGATCCCGCCCGGAAGTGCTTAAGGTCCCCTGCGGGGGGACAAGTCAACATCCGGTTTTGCTACTGAAGGATCTCAGGTGACTCATCTCTCCACGCCCTCCCGCGCCGCCCTCGCCACGATCGCGGCTGCCGCTACGGCGGCGTCCTTGCTCGTCGCCAACCCGGCCACCGCTCAGGCCGCCAGCACCGTCCGCGCGACGTCCGCCGTGAACGCGCGGCAGGGTCCGGGCCTCAACTACGCGACCGTCGGCGCGCTCGCCGGCGGGCAGTCCGTCACCGCGACCGGCCAGAAGGCGGGGCGCTGGGTTCAGGTCGTCTACGGCGGCTCGACGAAGTGGGTCAGCGGCAGCTACCTCAGCTCCGCGACCGTCTACGCCGCCCCGGCGGTCTCGGGCAACGCGTCCATCACCGGCTACTCCCGCCTGACGCCGAACGCCAAGCGCGTGGCGGCGGCGGCACAGTCGAACTTCCCGCGCGTGCGCAACATCTACGGCTGGCGCGCCTCGAGCGCCGTCGCCGGCTCGGACCACCCGGGTGGCCGCGCCGTCGACATCATGCTGCCGAGGGGCACCTCGGACGCGGCCTACGGCTGGTCCATCGCCAACTACTTCCGGGCGAACTCGGGCCGTTACGCCGTGAAGTACATCATGTTCCGCCAACAGGTCTGGACGCCGAGCGGCGGCTGGCGCGGCATGGAGAACCGCGGCAACGCGACCGCGAACCACTACGACCACGTCCACGTGTCGGTGCGCTGACCACCCGCCCGACCCGTCCGCCGGTCACTGACGAGGCCGCCGGGTGGGCGTCCCCACGGGACGTCCGCCCGGCGGCTTTGCTCTGGACGCCCACGGGCGTGGCCGGGGACGCCGACGCCGAAACCCCGACCCCCAGGTCCACCGCCCGCCAACTTGGGCGGTCCGCGCCCGATGCCCTATGGTGGTGCGGACGGGTCCCCATCGTCTAGCGGCCTAGGACTCCGCCCTTTCACGGCGGCAGCACGGGTTCGAATCCCGTTGGGGATGCGAGGTGCGGCCCCTGACTCAGGGGCCGTTCCACTGCCCGGGCAGCAGGCCGCCTCGATTTCGTTCCGGCGGGCCGGGTACGTTATAGTTTCACGGCTGGCTCACCGGGGTCAGCGGCCAGAAATGGCCCCGTAGCGCAGTTGGTTAGCGCGCCGCCCTGTCACGGCGGAGGTCGCGGGTTCGAGTCCCGTCGGGGTCGCCACAGTAGGAGACACACCCTCGTTTCTTGCTGGGCCCCCTCACCCGGGGGCAGTCGGCCAGGTAGCTCAGTTGGTAGCAGCGTTCGCCTGAAAAGTGAAAGGTCGGCGGTTCGAACCCGCCCCTGGCCACCGAAGAATCCGGACGCCGTCGGCGTCCCTTTTTCTTGCCCTCGTCCGTCCCGCCCCGCTCAGTCGCCGTTCTC
>NZ_JBDHZL010000158.1:0-3981 GCF_039811905.1 Nigerium sp.
CGGCGTCCCGGACGGCGACGGCGTCCCGGACGGCGACGTACCGCACCCGGTTCCCAGGCGCGACGAGGGCGGGCTTCGGTCGGTCGTGGTCCCACAGGGGGGCGTCGGAGCGCCCGATGATCTGCCAGCCACCCGGGGTCTGACGAGGGTAAACGGCGGAGAACTCCCCGGCCAGGCCCACCGCGCCGGCGGGGACGGCGGTGCGCGGCGTCTCCCGGCGCGGGACGGTCAGGGTGTCGTTCTCGCCGACGCAGTACGTGAAGCCGGGGGCGAAGCCGCCGAACGCGGCCGTCCAGGTCTGGCCGGTGTGGGCGTCCACGACGGCCTGCTCGCTGAGGCCGAGGAGGCGGGCGACGTCGCCCAGGTCGTCGCCGTCGTAGCAGACCTCGAGGGTGACGAGGTCGTCGTCGCGGGTGTCGGCCGCCGTCAGGTCCAGTCGGTCGATCAGCGCGCGGGCCGCGGCGGCGGCGTCCGGGGAGGCCGCCCGGACGAACACGGTGCGCGCGGCCGGGACGACGTCCACGAGCCCCCGCGGCCGGGCCGCCACGAGCGCGGCGTGAGTCGCCAGCACCTCGTCGAGCGAGCCCAACTGCACGAGGAACGCCGTGTCCCCGACCGGCCGCACCTCGCTCATGCGAAGCTCGCCACCTCGACGCCGGCGGCCACGAGCCGGCCGCGGACAGTCCGCGCGATGGCGACCGCCCCCGCCGTGTCGCCGTGGACGCAGATGCTCTCGGGCGCGAGGGGGACGATCGTCCCGTCGATCGCCTCGACGTGCCCGTCGGAGACCATCCGCAGCACCCGCTCGGCGATGACGCCCGGGTCGTGCAGCACGGCGCCGGGCTGGCGACGGGGGACCAGGGCGCCCTCGGGCGTGTAGGCGCGGTCGGCGAACGCCTCCACCACCGGACGCAGGCCGCGCGCCTGTGCCGCCCGCTGGATCTCCGAGCCCGGCAGGCAGAGCACGGGGAGGCCGGGGCGCACCTCGGCGAGGCCGGTCGCCACAGCGTCCGCCTGGGCCGCGTGGTGGACGATCGCGTTGTAGAGCCCGCCGTGCGGCTTGCAGTAGGCGACCTCCGCCCCGCAGGCGCGCGCGACCGCCTCGAGGGCACCCACCTGGTAGATCACGGCGTTGACAAGGTCGGACGGTGCGACGTCCATGAACACGCGCCCGAAGTTCGGCAGGTCGCGGTAGGAGACGTGGGCGCCGACCGCGACGCCGCCGTCGCGGGCGGCGGCGACCGTGGCGCGCATCACGGACGGGTCCCCGGCGTGGAAGCCGCACGCGACGGACGCCGACGTGACGATGCCCATCATGGTGGCGTCGTCGCCGAGGGGCCAGTTCGAGAAGGACTCGCCGGAGTCGGAGTTCAGGTCGATGCGCATCGCTCTCCTCCCAGTGCTGGGCTGACGATACCCGCGGAATATGGCGGCGGGATCACCGGCGTCTCGCCCGGACGCCCACCCCCGGCGAACACCTTCCCGCACGGGGCTGGAGCGCCGAAGCGGGCGGCGTCCGCCTTTTAGACTGGCGAGCAGACCCGGTACCGAAGGAGTTGCCATGTCGGACATTCAGACCAGATTCTCTCTCGCCGGCCAGAAGGCGGTGCTCACCGGCGCCTCGCGCGGTATCGGCGCCGCGATCGCCGAGGTGCTCGCGGAAGCGGGCGCCGAGCTCGTGCTCTCCGGACGCGACGAGGACGCCCTCGCCGAGACCCTCGCGGCCGTCGAATCGGCGGGCGGCCGCGGGCACGCGGTGTCCGCCGACCTCACGACCCCCGAGGGCGCGCGGGCGTTGGGACGCCGCGCGCTGGAGATCCTCGGCTCGGTCGACATCCTCGTCAACAACGCGGGCGTCGCGCACGTCGCCCCGTTCACCGAGCTCACCCAGGAGCAGTGGGACGCCACCCTCGCCGTGAACCTGACCGCGCCCTTCGCGCTGACGCAGGAGATCGTGCCGGGGATGGTCGCGCAGGGGCACGGCAAGATCATCAACATCGCGTCGCAGACGGGCGTCATCGCCGCGGACGACCACGCGGCGTACGCGGCGTCCAAGGGCGGGCTGGTGTCGCTGACGAAGGTGCTGGCCGGCGAGCTCGGACGTCACAACATCCAGGTGAACGCGGTGTGCCCCACGGTGATCCTGACGCCGATGGGCGAGACCGTCTGGGGGCCGCCGGAGAAGGGCGACCCGATGAAGGCCAAGATCCCGCTCGGCCGGTTCGGCCAGCCGGTGGAGGTCGCCGACCTCGTGCTGTACCTGGCCGCGCCGGCGTCCGACTTCATGACGGGCGCGACGGTCATGCTCGACGGCGGCTACACGGCGATGTGAGCAGGCGCCACCCGCGATCGAGGGGCAGGGGCGTCAGCCGGCGTCCTCTCGCGGCGTGAGCGCCGCGCGGACGGCGTCCGGCCAGGGTGCCGAGCGGTCGGTGCCCGCGGGCACGTGCGCGCAGATCACGCGCCCGGACGCCGCCCGCCGTCGCGGGACGTCGCCGAACGCCTCGCCCCACACCTCGAAGTGCCAGGTGAGGGATGTGCGTCCGACGCGCTCGAGCGTGATGGTCGTCGTGACCGGCTGCCGAAAGTACAGCTTGCCGGTGAAGTCGATCTCCTGCCGCACGCGCGGCGCGGTCGGGAAGTACGTGCCGGCCAGGCCGGCGGCGTCCAAGAGGGCGCGTTCGGCGTCCTCGAACAGCCGCATGATGAGCGAGTTGTGATGGTGCCCGGAGGCGTCCGTGTCGGGCCACTCCACCACACGCCGGACGGTCGCTGTGCTGGGATCGCTGCTCGTCATGCGCCCATCTTTCCCTGCGGACGCCCCGGGCGCGACCCCGCGCGGCGCAGGGTCGCGACGCCGAGGTCGTGACGTGGGGGCGCGCCCTCGGTCTGCGGTGCTCCGGTCGCCCCGACCGTGCGCGACTCTCGACGCGCCGCGCCCTCGACCGGTCGGGCGAACGTGCGCGTCCTAGTGTGGACCCGTGGGGCCAGCAGACCTGCCGCTCATGGAGCGGATCGCCGCGGCGGACGAGCTCACCGCCGGCGAGCGGGTCGTCGCGGGGTTCTTTGAGGACGCCTATCCCGCGGTCGCGCTCCTCAAGCTGACGGAGGTCTGCGCCGCGACCGGAGTCAGCACGGCCACGGTGACGCGCTTTGCTCGCAAACTCGGCTACGCGGACTTCCGCGCGCTGAGACGCGACCTCCAAGACGAAGTCCGTGCTCGTTTGGACGCCCCCGGCGATCGGCTTGCGCGGTTGGCGTCCGACCGGGCCCCCAGCCGTGCCGCTGGGGATGCCGGCGAGGCGGACGCCCACGCCGCGCCGCGTCCGCGCCCCTTGAGCGAGCGCTACGCGCTGACCGCCGTCGATCTTCGGGAGTCGGCGCGTTCCCTCGATCAGGACGCCTTCGCTCACGTGGTCGACCTCGTCGCGGACGATTCTCGACCGATCTACCTGGGCGCCGTGGCGTCCGGTCAGCCGCTGCTGAGCTACTTCGCGCTGCTGCTCAACTACCTCCGCGGCGGGGTCACCGAGCTGGAGGGCACCGACCGCTGGGCGCACGGCCTGGCCGGGCTCCCCGAGGACGCCGTGGTGTTGTGTGCCGCCTTCGACCGTTATCCCGTCGCCGTGCAGCGACTGCTCCGGTTCGCGCGGGGGCGAGGTGCGACGACCGTCCTCATCACGAACCGTCGCACCAGCCCCCTCGTCGCCGACGCCGACCACTGCCTGTTCGTCTCCAGCCATGCCGACCCGATGTTCCGCAGCCGCGTCGGGCTGCTCTTCGCGCTCGAGGCCCTGCTCGACGCCGTCGGCCGGCGACACCCCGACAGGACCGCCCGCGCCTCCGACATCGAGCAGTTCTTCGCCGTGACCGGGAGCTATCTGCCGCAGGGCGACCGAGGCACTCGCGGCTGACAAACGTCAGGGAACTGACATTTCTTGAACCGGATGAGCGAAGAGTGACAATCTGGTGCTCACGCAC
>NZ_JBDHZL010000159.1:0-3964 GCF_039811905.1 Nigerium sp.
GGGCCCGAGCGGCGCACCCGCTCACGGGGAGGCCCGCGCTACGCGCTCGTGGTGGACGCCACCGGCACTCCGTAGTAGCGGGCGAGCTTCACGCCGTCGACGTCCAGGACGCGGACGGGGAGATCGAACACGGCAGAGAGAAGGTCCTCGCGCATGAGGTCGGCGACGGTCCCGGCGGCGGCGACACGGCCGTCCTTCATGGCGACCATGTGGTCGGCGTAGGCGGCTGCGGCGTTCAGGTCGTGGAGGACGATGACGATGGTGCGCCCGAGGTCGTCGGCGGCCGCGCGCAACTGGGACATCATGCGGACCGCGTGCGCCATGTCGAGGTTGTTGAGCGGCTCGTCGAGGAGGATGTAGTCGGTGTCCTGGGCGAGCACCATGGCGACGAAAGCCCGCTGCCGCTGCCCTCCGGATAACTCGTCCAGAAATCGACCCGCGAGTGGTTCGAGATCGAGATACCCCATCGCCCGGCGGACGTGGTCGTGATCGGACGCCGTCAGGCGTCCGTGGGAGTGGGGGTAGCGCCCGAAGGCGACCAACTCCTCGACCGTGAGCCGGACCGAGAGGTGGTTGTCCTGCTTCAGGATCGCCAGGCGCCGCGCCAGGGCGTCGCTGGGGGTCGTGGTCACGTCCAGCCCGTCGACCGTCACCGTGCCGGCACGCGGACCCATCAGGCGGCTCACCAGGGCGAGCAGGGTCGACTTGCCGGCGCCGTTCGGTCCGACGAGGGCCGTCACCCCCCCGCGCGGCACGGCGATGGAGACGTCGTCGACGACGATGGTGTCGCCGTAGGCGCCCTGCAGGTGCTCGGTGACGATCACGAGCGCGTCCTCCTCAGGATGAGTCCGATGAACAGGAGCCCGCCCACGAACTCGACCACCATCGACAGGCTGCCCTCCAGCCCGAGCACCCGCTCGAACAGGAACTGCCCGCCGACGAGGGCGATCACGCCGGAGAGGGCGGCGCCGGGAAGCGTCCAGGCGTGACGGTCGGTGCCGAGCACCGCGTAGGCGAGGTGCGCCACCAGCAGCCCGAAGAAAAGCGTGGGCCCCACCAGGGCCGTCGCGACGCCCACCAACAGGGCGACGATCGCGAGCGCCTGCATGGTGACGCGACGGTGCCGGACGCCCAGGCACACCGCGAGATCGTGCCCGAGGGCGACGACGTCGAGTTCGTGCCGGCGCGTCCAGACGAGGACGCCGAGCACGGCCACCAGGACGCCCGACGTGCCCAGCAGCACGGGGTCCGCTCCGGTGAAGTCAGCGAAGAAGCGGTCCTGTAGGACGATGAACTCCTGCGGCGCCATGATCCGCTGCAGGAATGACGACACCCCTCGCAGCAGGCCTCCCAGCAGGATCCCGACGAGCAGCAGCAGCGTCAGCGATCGTCCGAATCGGCCCATGACCAGGCCGAAGAGCGCCACGGACGCCCCGACCATCGCGGCGAGCTCGAGGACGAACCGCGCCGGGCCCGGCACCAAGGACGCCCCCTGGGCTCCCAGCGCGAAGACGATCGCCGTCTGCAGCGCCAGGTAGAGCGCGTCGAGCCCCATGACGGACGGGGTCAGGATCCGGTTCGCCGTCACCGCGTGGAACAACACCGTCGACATGCCGATCGCGACCGCGACGACGACCATCGTCGCGACCGTGAGGGCGCGGCGTCCGATCAGGAACTGCCAGTTGCCGGTCAGTCCCCAGGCGAGGTAGAGCGCGCAGACCGCCGCCGCCACGACCGCGAGCGCGGCGAGCCGGACGCCGGGGCCGACGGCGCGGGAAGGGGCGGGGTGAGTCCGCGCCGGGTGCGCAGGGGTCGCGTGCTCAGAAGTCGTGTGCGCTTGAGTCACGTTCGCAGTGGTCGTCTGCGCAGGGATCGTGCGCACGGTGGCGGTGCGCGGTTCAGCGGACACGGGGACCCCCTCGTCCGAGCAGGATGACCAGGAACGCGAGGGCCCCGAGGACCCCCATGACCGTCCCGATCGGCATCTCGAACGGGTGGATGACCAGGCGCGCGATGAGGTCGCACCCCATCACCATCCCGGCGCCGAGCAGGGCGACCAGCGGCACTGCCCTGCGGGCGTTGTCCCCGACGATGGCCCGCACGATGTTGGGGACGACCAGCCCGAGGAACGGCAGCGCCCCCACCGTCACGACGACGGTCGCCGATACGACGGCGACGACGGTCAGCCCGAGTGCCATCGTGCGGCGGTAGTCGAGCCCGAGGTTCGTCGTGAACGACTCCCCCATCCCCGCGACAGTGAACCGATCCGCCACGAACCCGGCGACGAGCACGAGCGCCCCCGCCACCCAGAGCAGTTCGAAGCGCCCGGCGAGGACGGCCGAGAAGTCACCGGTCGTCCAGGCGCCCAGGCTCTGGAGCAGGTCGGTCCGGTAGGCGACGAACGTCGTGAACGCCCCGACGACGCCGCCCAGCATCAGGCCGAGCAGCGGGACGAGCAGGACGTCCCGCACCGGCACCGCGCGCAGCATGCGCAGGAACAGGCCCGTCCCCGCCAGGGCGGCCAGCGTGGCGAGCGTCATGCGCGTCCAGACGGGGGCGTCCGGCCAGAGCAGCGCGCAGGCGAGCAGCCCCAGGGACGCGAAGTCGAGCGTCCCGGCCGTGGAGGGTTCCACGAAGACGTTGCGGGTGAGGAGCTGCATGATCAGCCCGGCGACGGCCAGCCCGGCACCCGCGAGCACGAGCGCGAGCGTGCGTGGGAGCCGGCTGACCAACAGGACGTCCCGCTCGGGGCCCCCGGCGAGGACGCCGGCGACGCTGATGTCCGCGACTCCGACAACCAGGGACGCGGCGGCGAGCCCGCCCAGCAGCGCACAGCCGAGCACAAGGACGCCCGCCCCCCGCGCCGGACGGATCCGGCGACGGGGAGCGAGCCGGCCGGACTCGGGGTGTCGAGTCGACGGCCGGGTCAGGGTGGTGGTCACGAGGAGAGCGCCCCGCGGACGTTCTCGATCATCGACCGCATCGTCGTCAAACCGGACCCGACCGCGTACCACTCGCCGCCGTCCAGGTAGGTGACCTGCTTGTTCTTCCAGGCGTTGGTCCCCGCGACGAGGGGGTTGTCGAGCACCTGCTGGGCCGACTTGCCCTGCTGGCCGATCGCGGCGTCCCGGTCGATGACGAAGAGCCGGTCGGGGTTGGCCTGCGCGATGAACTCGAAGCTGACGGCCTGGCCGTGGCGGTCCTTCTTGAGGTTGGGCGCGGCGGCCGGGACGCCCAGCGTGTCGTGGATCACGCTGCCGAACCGGGCCCCCGGGCCGTACGCGGACACCTTGCCGCCCGTCGTCAGCAGGATCAGCGCCTTGCCGGCGCCCTGTCCACCCTGTCCCCCGCCCGTGGCGAGCGCCTTGGTCTCGTCAGCCAGCTTCGCGACGGCGTCCGCTTCGGCGACGGCCTTGTCCTCGGCGCCGAGCAGGCGTCCGAGGGCGACGGCGCGCTCGCGCAATTCCTCGACCGGCTTCTCGGACGCCGTGGACATGTCGAGCGTCGGGGCCAGCTTGGCGAGCTCGTCGTACTTCGGGGCGGTGCGGCCTCCGATCACGATGACATCGGGGTTCAGTTCGGCGATCTTCTCGACGTCGGGCTCCTGCAGCGTCCCGACGTCGGTGACGGCGTCTGTGGCGAAGTTCTCCAGCGAGGACGGCAGCCCGCGCTTCGGCGTCCCGACGACGCGGTCGGCGAAGCCGAGCGTCTTGATCGTGTCGAGGCTCGCGTGGTCGATGACGACGATCTTCGCGGGGTTCGCGGGCGCGTCGAGCGTCCCGCGCGCGTGCGTCACGGAGACGGTGCCTCCGGCACTCTCCGAGGACGCCGCGGGTGCGGCCGCGCAGCCGGTGAGCGCGAGGATGAGGGCGACGGCGGCCGCGAGGGCGCCGAAGAGGGGGCGTCGCATGGATGCTCCTGGTCGGTGTCTTGTCGAGTCGGTGTGGTGTCGAGTCGGTGTTTG
>NZ_JBDHZL010000160.1:0-3952 GCF_039811905.1 Nigerium sp.
GCAGAGAGGTGTTGCATGCGCGCGGTGACCTACGATGCCTACGGCGAAACCCCGACGATCCGCGAGCGCCCGCAGCCGGAGTGTCCGGCCGGCGCGGCGGTCGTCCGGGTGCGCGCGACGGGGGTGTGCCGCTCCGACTGGCACGCGTGGCGCGGCCACGACCCGGTGCCGCTCCCGATGGTTCCGGGGCACGAGTTCGCGGGGGTCGTGGAGCGCGTGGGTGCGGGGGTGACCGGCGCGCGTCCGGGCGATCGCGTGACGGCTCCGTTCGTCTGCGGCTGCGGACACTGCCCCTGGTGCGCCGCGGGCGACGCGCAAGTGTGCCCCGACCAGTACCAGCCCGGCTTCACCGGGCCGGGATCGTTCGCGGAGTTCGTCCTCGTACCGGCGGCCGACACGAACCTGATCCACCTCCCTGACGCCCTCGGCTTCGACGCGGCCGCCGCGTTGGGCTGCCGGTTCGCGACCGCCTGGCGCGCGGTGACCGACCAGGGACGCCTCACCGCCGGCGACACCCTCGCCGTCTTCGGCTGCGGCGGCCTCGGCTTGTCGGCGGTGATGATCGGGCGCGCCCTCGACGCCCGCGTGTTCGCCATCGACGTCTCCTCGGCGGCCCTCGCCCGCGCGGCCGCGCTCGGCGCCGAACCGCTGGAGACGTCCGATCTGGACGCGGCGATCGCCGCGATCCAACGCTCCGGCGGGGCGCACGTCAGCCTGGACGCCCTCGGCTCGCCGGCCCTCGCGGCGGCGTCCGTGCGTTCGCTGCGGCGGCGCGGTCGGCACATCCAGGTGGGGCTGCTGCTCGGCGACGACGCCGCTACCCCTCTCCCCATGGACGTCGTCGTCGCGCACGAGCTGGAGATCCTCGGCTCGCACGGTATGGCCGCGGCCGACTATCCCGCGATGCTGGCGCTGGTCGCCGCCGGACGCCTCGACCCCGCGGCCCTCATCGGCCGCCGCATCTCGCTCGAGGACGCTCCGGCCGCCCTCGCGGCCCTGGATCGTCCCGGGCCGCCCGGGCTGACGGTCGTCGAACTGGGCTGATCACCGCAGCCTCACCCGAGGAAAAACGTTCCCGCGGGAACGTCTCCGTCTGCCGCCGCGTTCCCGCGGATGCCGACCCGAGCGCCACGTGGCACACTCGGACGGGTGACAGCGCCGTTCTCCTTTCCGGTCATCCCCCAGCTCGCCGGCGAGGTTCCCGACCCGCTCGGCGATCTCTTCTCCGTGCTGAGTAGGGGCGACATCATCTCGTTCGCCGGCGGCATTCCGGACGCCTCGCTGTTTGAGTTCGATGACATCCGAGCGTCGTTCGAGTTCGTCCTCGCGCACGACGAACGGCGGGCACTGCAGTACGGCTCCACCGAGGGCGACCCGGGTCTGCGCGCGGAGGCGGCGCGGTTGGTGAGCCGCGACCTCCCGTCGACAGCGGAGAACTTCCTCATCACGACCGGCAGCCAGGAGGGCATCTTCCTCACCGCGCAGGTGATGCTCCGACCGGGCGACGTCGTCCTCGTGGAGGAGCCCACCTACCTAGCCGCCGTGCAGGCGTTCACGCTGAACGGCGCGCGGCTGGTGAGCGTCCCGACCGACGACCACGGCGTCCTCCCCGACGCGCTCGAGCGTGCGATCGCGGCCGAGCGCCCGAAGTTCGCGTACTTGATCCCGACTTTCCAGAACCCGTCGGGCAAGTCGATGCCGCCCCAGCGCCGGCGGGACGTCGCGGAAATCCTCGTGCGCACCGGCGTCCCCCTCGTGGAGGACGATCCCTACGGCGCGCTGCGCTTCGAAGGCGAGCCGGCGCCGCCGATCGCGTCGCTGCCCGGCATGGGCCGTCAGTCGCTGCTGCTGCACTCGCTCAGCAAGATCATGGCTCCGGGAGTGCGCATCGGGTGGGTCCGCGGCGACGGGCCGATCATGAAGACGCTCGCCATCGCGAAGGCGGCCGTCAGCCTGCAGAGCTCCGCGCTCACCCAGATGGCCGTCGCCCACTACCTGGCGAATTGCGACCTCGACGCGCACATCCGCCGCGTGATCGACGTCTACCGCGTGCGCCGCGACGCCATGTACAACGGGCTGATCGAGCGGCTCCCCTCCGCCGCGCACGTCACGCACCCCGAGGGCGGCATGTTCTGCTGGGTCACCCTCGGCGGTGGCATCGACACGCGTCCGCTTCTGGACGCCGCGGTTGCCCGCGGCGTCGCCTTCGTGCCCGGGTGGGCCTTCTTCGCCGGCACCCCCGACCTGTCAACGATGCGGCTCTCCTACGTGACCAACTCACCCGCCACCATCGCCGAGGGGCTCGACCGACTGGCGCTCACCCTGGCGGACGCCGTCGCGGCGCCCGCACCCGCGGCGGCTCACGGGCGCTAGGCCGCCGCGCCCGTCCCTCCCTCCTCGAGGTCGAACAGAACCCGCACGCACTCGTGCAGGCTGAACCCCTCACCCCCGTGCCGGGCGGCGATGCGGTCCGGCGCCGCGTCAGGGGCGTCCTCCTCGGTCGCCGCGGTGAAGCTGCCGCCCGGAAGGCCGGCTTCCCGCGCGGCGGCGTCCGCGATGAGGAGGTCGCCCAGCGAGCCCGCGGAAACGCCCGCGAGCCACGTGTCACTCAACAGGCGTCCGTCGGGCAGGTGCACCGCGAACCGGCGCCAGGGCCGATCGGTGCGCGTGAGGACCAGCCCGCCCTCGTGGATCAACACGTGATGCCGCCGGCAGACCAACACGAGATTGTCGAGATCCGTCGGGCCGTGCGCCCCCCAGGCGAGCAGATGGTGGGCGTCCAGGTGCCGGGTCTGGTGGCACCCGGGGAACTGGCAAACCCCGCGATCCCGCACCCGCAGCGCCCGTCGCTGCGCGCGGGACGCCAGCCGGCGCGCCCGCCCCAGCTTCAGGACTTCGCCCGTCGGGCTCGTCAGCACCCCCTGCACCAGCGCCGTGCACGCCAGCCGCTGGGCGGACGCCGGCTCGAACCGCCCATACCCCGGCACGTGGCAGGTGCCGCGCGACAGGGCCGCCCACCCCCGGAGGGCCGCGTCGTCGCGCCCGTTCGGAGCGTCGGCTGAGGGCTCGGTGGTCTCCGGCGCGCCGACGAGGGACTCGGCGCTCACCTCGACCACGACGAGGGTGTGATCGTCGGCCGGCTCACGGGGCGCTCCGTCCAGATAGGACGCGGCGACGTCGAGCATGCCCTGCACGAGGTCGGGCGCCTCGGGCCTGTTCGCCGCGAGATCGGACGCCTCAGAGGCCTGCCCGGCGCGAGCCGCCGCCTGCACGGCCGCATCGATGAGCGCAGCCTCCTCCGCCGGCACGACGAGGCTGACCCGCACCATGCCGTCGGGCCTCGCCTGGCACGTGTAAACCCGCTTGTCGACCTGCCGAACCCGTGTGCCGGACGCCGCTCGGTACGCCGCGACCGTGCGCGCCAACTGGGACGCCGTCATCTCCTGCGCCAGCTCGCACAGCTCGGCCTCGGCGAGATGGTCGGCGACGCGCGTCAGCTCACGGATCTTCGAGTACGACAGCCGCCCCTGCGCGAACAGCTCCGCCGCGAGCGGCAGGCCGCGCAGAGCACGGGCCACCCGGACCTGCTCCCGCGCCGCCCCAGGACTCAGCGAGCACGCCCACGCGAGGTAGTGCGCGCACGACTTGATGCCGCCGAACGCCGCCCAGCCCTCTCCGGCATCGAACTCACCGACCAGCGTCGTGAACTCGTAATCTGCGCGCGCTTGGCGGCACGCCAGCCCCTGGAGCCGCCGACCCATGGCCTCGGCGTCCTCGATCCCCCAACTGGTTTCTCCCATGCGTGCAGTCCATCAGGCGGGTCTGACATTTTCGATCGTCTGTTCGATAGATCGTGATATTCGCATAATTCTCATCATGATCCCTAGCCAGAGACCCTTCGATCCCCGAAGCCGTTCCCGCGGGAACGTGTGGCCAAACCGCACCCCCTAGG
>NZ_JBDHZL010000161.1:0-3899 GCF_039811905.1 Nigerium sp.
GTCGCGTGCCGGCACGAGCACGCGCTCGTGCTCCCAGTGACGCAGGACGTGCGAAGTCACGCCGATGTCGCGGGCCGGCCGGCGGCGCGAATCAGCGATCGTCTCCGGCTCGTCGCCCTCGACGGCCACATCGACGGGCACTGCGGCGTCGTCGTGCACCGTGAGGGCGCGCCCGATGTGGTGCACGTCGGCGACGCGATTTTCGCCCTGCGCACGCTCGATGGGCGGGCGACACCCCTCGGACTCGCGCTGTTCGAGCGGCGGATGCGCACCGACGCGCCGGCATGGCGGCGCAGCCGCGAGTGGGTGCGCAACCGGCACCGCGACGGTGCCGTGATCGTGTGCGGCCACGACCCCGACGCGGTACTGCGGCGGCATGGCGAACGATCGGTGGGAGTGGGGACGGATATCAGCGTCGGGTGAGGGAGACGTCGGGCCAGGGGGACGCGTCCAACACTGAGAGGCTCGGGTCGCCGCGGAGGGTGCGGTCGAAGAAGGCGACGGTCGTCCGGCGCATGACCTCGTGCAGGTGGACGCCGTCCCCCGGGCTCGTGATCCCGGCCAGACCCGGCAGCGGCGACTCGTAGGGGGCGTCGGTGAAGTCGGCGTGGCGGGCGCCGGCGACCTCGAGGTACCAGGCGTCGGCGCGGGTGCGCTCGAAGAGGGCCCGTTGGCCCTCGGCGTAGGTGCGCACCTCGACGTCGGGCCAGCCCTCCGCACGCATCGCGGACGCCGACCGCGTCAGCCAGAGGGACGGGACGCCGAGCCCGCGGGCGGAGGCGTCCGCACTCATCGGGGCGTCCAGGAACAGGCAGGCTCGCAGGCGGGCGTCCGTGGCGCACCACTGGCTGAGGTCGAGCCCGCCGAGCGAGATGCCGAACGCGCCGACGCGCGCGAGGTCGAGCCGACCCGCGAGGGGCGCACCCGGCTGGGAGAGCCGGTCGAGGACGGCCCGCGGGTCGGCGGCCAGGTAGGGAACGATGCCGCGCGGGTAGGCGACGCCGCGCCAGACCGGCGCGGTCGCCCATGGGCGGAACGACTGGTCCACGAGGGGTTTCACCACGGTTCGTCCGGCGTAGGGGATGCGTCCGGCGGGCGTCTCGGCCGACCCGACGACGCCCGGCTGGTCGAGGCCCACCACGACGTAGCCGTGGGACGCCAGCTCCTCGATCTGGACCAGATTCGACCCGCGGTAGCCCATGTTGCCGGTGAGGAAGAAGACCACCGGGAAGCGGCCGTCTGCGGGCGCGGCGTCCGCGATCGCGTGCGTCGGGGCGTGGGCGAGTCGGGCGAAGAGCAGCCGCGGGAGGTGGGCGTACTCGAGCATCGGGTCGAGGACGGCCGAGTCGGGCAGGTAGGGCTCGGGCGCGGCGGGCGCGTTGGGCCTGGGGCTGTCGGCCGTTCCGGGCGCCGCCTCCGGCGTCACGGACACGGTGCGAATGCCGGGAGCGTGCGCGGCCGGGTACCAGAGCTGAGCGGTGAGCGTGCGCGGGGCGTCCGGATCGGGGCCGAAGATCTCGGGGCGCGAGCCGTCGACGACCGTGAAGACGGCCGTTCCGATGGGGTGTGGGCCCGTGGGCGCCGGCAGAAACGGGCCGGGCAACAGCGACCAGCCGACGGCGAGCGCGAACGCCGCGGTCAGCGAGAGGACGCCGAGGGCGGTGCGGAGCCGTGGGAGGCGAGGGGGCGGGCGTCCGGTCACGAGCCGGCCCCCGCCAACGCGGCCCCCCACGCGCGGGCCCGGTCGAGCTCGCCGTCGGCGAGCACCGGGGGCGTCCCGGAGACGAGGAAGCCCTCGCGGGCGACGGCGGGCGCGCCGAGACGCCGGAGCCGCGCGGCGATGCGGCGCGACGCCGACCCGGAGAACCTGCCGGGCAGGACGGTGTCGAAGGCAGCCGTCCGGACGCCCGCCAGCGCGGGGCGGGCGTCCAGCCACTCGGCGACGCCGGTGGTCGGCACCGGGGCGCCGCGGCGTCCGGCCTGCTCGCGCGACCGGGGGGTCGGCAGGCCGAGGTTGTGGGTCGGCGCCCCGACGACCACGAGGCCGAACCCCTCGGCGGCGGGGGCGTCCGGGGCAGCGGAGGCGGCGGCCACGGTGCCGTCCACGCCGGCGGACGCGAGGCCCTCGGCAACGGCGCGGGCGATGCGGTCGGTGTTGCCGAACGCCGACTCGACGACGACCAGGGCTCGCAGCGGCATGGGGTCCTCCTCGTTCTGGAACGTGTTGGTATTTGGTATCTGGAGTACCAATCTTCATGTGTCATAGTAGGGCTCGTGAGCGACCGACTGCAACCACACCGGGGACGCGGGCGGCGTCCGCGGTTGTCCGACGCCGAGACCGAGTCGCGGATGCTCGAAGCCGGCCGGCGCTTCGTCGCCGAGGAGGGACTATCCCTCAGCCTCGAGCACCTCAGCATGGAGGAGCTGATCGCGGACGCCGGCGTCTCCCGGACGTCGTCGTACCGCCGCTGGCCCACCAAGGACGCCTTCGCCGCCGACCTGCTGCTGCACATCGCGCGGGAGACGCGGCTGACGTCGGACTTCGCGGGGTATGCGGACGCCGTCCGGGCGATACCGCGCGAGGCGTTCGCCGACATCGCCACCGAGCAGGGGCGACGCGACGCGTTCGTGGCGGCCTTCCGGGCGCTGGCGGCGGCGGACATCGAGGCGTCCCTGGGCTCGGGCACCTGGCGCAGCTACCTGATGCTGCGCGCGGCGGCGGGCGGACTGCCGTCCGGGGAGCTGCGGACACAGGTCACCGCCGCCCTGCGGGAGTCGGAGCGCGGGTTCACCGAGTACCGCGCCGCCGCGTTCGAGGCGGCGGCCGCGGTGATGGGCTATCGGCTGCGCGACCCGGACGCGATCGGATGGTCGCGACTCGCCGAGCTGCTGAGCGCCACGTTCGCGGGGCTGACGATCCAGGCGATCGCCGACCCCGAGCCGATGCTCGCCACGCGGGAGTGCGCCCCGTTCGGGTCGTCGCAGTCCGCGCCGTGGAGCCTGGCGACGCTCGCGTGCGCGAACGTGTTCTTCGGGGCGACGGAGCCGGATCCGTCCGTGACCTGGGACGATGCGCGCATCGCGAAGATCGTCGCGGGGTTGGGCGACCTCGACGCCATGCTGGCGTCCTTCTGGGACGCGGGGGCGGCTCGGTCGCCCGGGGCGGCGTCCCCGACGGTTGTGTCGGGGTGACCCCTCTGCCCCCCGTGGGCGTTTCTACCTGACGTTCTCCACACTCTGGTGTGGGTTATGTCACACGCACTCGCCGGCTGCGCACGGCGTCCCGGCCGCGGTTTACGTCTGGGATGAGACGGGCGCCCCGGCCGCCCTCCTGTCGCAGGGGTGCCACTTCGCAGACCGTTGCCCGACGTCGCAGACGATCCCGGACCTCGCGCGTGCCGCTGCACGCGCGAGGTCGGTTTCCGTCGTCGAGGTGGAGTGAACGTCGTCGAGGTGGCCGTGGTCGGGGATGGAGATGGAGATGGTGCGGACCACCTAATCCTCGGGGACACGACACCTGGGACGCGGCCGGCCCGGAACTCGACACCCCGAAACGCGCCGGCTTGGACGCGGCTGGCCCGGAACGCAACTGGCCCGTCGGAGAAGGAGTCCCGGACCGACCCCGCGCAGACCGGCGCCGCCGGCGTCCTGGTCGATTTGCCACCACTCGATGAGGGTCTCCCGGCGAGAACACGCTCAGGATCGGCAGGAGTCCGCGATCGAGTGGCGGCAAATCGACCGAGCGGACGCCGCCCCGGCGAGCGCCGTCGGCGCGGCCGTCGACGAATGGGACGCCGAAGCCGGACGCCTGCCGGCTCCGGACGCGCACGCGAACTCCAGGCGCGCACGCGAAACCGTGTGACGTTCTCCACACCAGAGTGTGGAGAACGTCAGGTAGA
>NZ_JBDHZL010000162.1:0-3849 GCF_039811905.1 Nigerium sp.
CGCCTCGTCGACACTCCTCGAGTGGCGGACGAGACCTCCCCCGGCATCGGGGACGCCTCACCGCTGCGGCCCGGACCCGTGTGACGTTCTCCACACCAGAGTGTGGAGAACGTCAGGTAGAAACGCACACGGTCAGGGTTCGACCTCACCCCTGATGATGGTGGGGTCGTCCGGACGCCTCCGCGGCGGGTCGTCGGCGACCTCACCTTCCACGACGCCCTCGCGGTTGATCTTGGATTCCACGATCGTGACGCGGTCGCGAATGTCCTTGGTCGCCCACCGCCAGGTCGCGGTCAAACCCTTCCGCGCCACCGGGCGCGTCGGCGACGCGATCAGCAGGGCGCCCACGGCGTCCGTGATGAACCCCGGCACGATCAGCAGCGCGGCGCCCAGCAGGACGACCGCCGACTCGCTGAGCGACGACTCGATCTTCGCGGGGTCGCGCTCGACGGTGCGGAGCGACTCCAACGCCTTGCGGCCCTGCCGCCGCGCCACCAGGACGCCCACCACGGCGATCGCGAGCAGCAGCAGCGTCGTCGGGAACCCGCCGATCGCCCCGGCCACCTGCGCGATCAGCCAGATCTCGACGATCGCCAGGGCGAGCGCCGCGAGCCAGACGGCGACCGAGCGCCTCACCGGCGCACCTTCGCCCGGATCTTCCCGAACAGCTCGCGGGCCTGCTCGCCGCGGT
This sequence comes from Nigerium sp., assembly GCF_039811905.1. Taxonomy (NCBI): domain Bacteria; kingdom Bacillati; phylum Actinomycetota; class Actinomycetes; order Propionibacteriales; family Propionibacteriaceae; genus Nigerium; species Nigerium sp. The sequence goes on from NZ_JBDHZL010000162.1 coordinate 692, forward strand.
ACTCCAGGCCCATCTGCGTGGTCTTCTTCAGCGCCTCGACGACGACGTCGGAGCCCATCTTCGAGTTGCCCGCCTCGCGCTCCTTGAACTGAATCGGCACCTCGACGATGCGGAACCCCTTGCGGTAGGCGTTCCACGTCAGATCGCGCTGGATGCCGTAGCCGCCGGTACCCGAGGCGTCCACGTCGTCGATGATCGCCCGCAGCGTCGCGGCGCGGAACGCGTTGAGCCCGCCCGTCACGTCTTTGACCGGCATGCCGAGCATCAGCCACGTCCAGACCCCGCCGCCGCGCGACAGCAGCTCGCGGGACTTCGGCCAGTTCACCACCGAGCCGCCCTTCACCCAGCGGCTGCCCTTCACCATGTCGGCATGATCGAGCGCCGCCAGGATCTGCGGGAGCTGTTCGGGCTGGTGCGAGCCGTCGGCGTCGAACTCGACGAGCACGTCGTAGCCGTGCTCCAGCCCCCACCGGAAGCTCGCGATGTACGCGGCCGACAGCCCCTCTTTGCCCTGGCGGTGCAGCACCTTGATGTGATCGTCGGCGGCCGCCAGCTCGTCGGCGCGGCGGCCGGTGCCGTCGGGGCTGTTGTCGTCGGCGATGAGGATGTCCGCCTCAGGAACCGATGCGCGCAGGCGCCCGGTAATCATGTCGATGTTGTCGATCTCGTTGTACGTCGGGATGATCACCAGGGTGCGGCCCAGGGCCTCGTCGCTCATGCGTGCCTCTCTTCTCTCGCTGCGGAGTGCGCCCTCCATTGTTCCCCATGACGCCGACGGCGCGCCGCGATCAGCCCGACCGCCAGCCAGACGGACGCCGCGGCCGCGATCGCCGGCTCGGCGAGGCCGCCGCCCCGCATCACCGGGGTGCGCACCGCCGAGCGGTCGAGCTCGGCCACCCCGGACGCCGGGTCGTCGAACGGCACCGCCACGGCCACCGACCCGTCGGGCGCGATCACCCCGGACGCCCCGGTGGTCGTCACGACGAGGATCTGCCGCCGCATCTCCGCCGCCCGGACCCGCGTGATGTCGAACTGCTGCGCCAACTGCGGCGTGCCCCGGAACATCGAGTTGTTGCTCTGCACGGCGACGATCTGCGCCCCGGCGTCCACCTGGTCGTAGAGGGTCTGGGGGAAGGCGACCTCGAAGCAGATCGCCATGCCGACGCCGAGCCCGTCGCCGGCGTTCAGGGGGTTCGGGCCCGGGCCGGGCACCGTCTGCTCCCCCGCCGCGCGCAGGATCGGCAGGAGGGGCAGCAGCGCGTCGCGGAACGGAATCCACTCCCCGAACGGCACGAGATCGCGCTTGTCGTAGCGGTCGGTGATGCCGTCGCGCGGCGTCCACCACAACGCGGACGTCTGCCGCTGGTCGGGGCCCGGCCCCGCCATCGGGCTGCCCACCACCACCGGGACGCCGACCCGCTGCACCGCCTGCGCCACCACCCGGCCGGTCTCGTCGTCGAGCGTCGGATCCATATCCGTGGAGTTCTCGGGGCCGACCACGAACGCCGGACGCGGCACCTGCCCCGCCTCCACCCGCCGGGCGAGCTCGCCGAGCTCGCGGGCGAGGTTGTACGTCATCGTCCGCGGGGTGCCCAGGCCGTAGATGCCCCCGCCGGGTGCGCCGCCCTGCACATACCCGACCGCGACCCGGCCCTGGGACGCCCCCACGTCGGGCCGGTACAGCCCGCCCAGGGCGCCCACGCCGAACGCGAGGACGGCCGCGACGGCGGCCACCAGGGCCGCCCGGCGCGGGCGGCGTCCGGGAACCCACGCGAGCAGGCAGCCGAGCAGGGCGACCACGAACGTGGTCGCGCCGGCGCCCACGAACGGGTAGAAGCCGGCCAGGGGCGATTCGAGGACGCCGTAGCCGAGCCGCGTCCACGCGAACCCGCCGAAGGGCCAGCGGGCCTGCACGAACTCCATCGCGGTCCAGAGCCCGGCCGACACCACCGGCGCTCCGCGCCAACCGCGGACCGCGAACAGCCCCCACCCGAGCGGCAGGAAGTAGAGCGCCTCGACGAGCGCGAGCCCCACATACGACTCGACGTTGAGCGCCGACTCCCACGTCAGCGCGGTCGCGTTGTGGACGAGGCCCGCCAGACCCACCAGCAGCACGGACGCCCGCGCCCCCGGCGCCCACCGGACGACCGCCGCGACGAGCGCCACCCCCACGACCGCGCCCGGCCACCACCCCAGCGGCGCGAACGCGCTGGTCAGGGCCAGGCCGCCCGCACCCGCGCCCACGACGAGCACCCAGCGCGGCGCCGCGCCGCGCGCGCCCGCGGAGGCGGCGGCGGGGGCTGGGGTCGGAGTCACGTCGGGCATGCTAGCGCGGGCCCCGGACATTTCCGGCGGGGCACCTCCGGACGCCCACCGGGTAGGGTCCGGACCATGACGAACACCGACCTCCGCACCCGCATCGCCGCCGAACTGCCGGGCGTCCTGGACGACCTCGCCCGGCTCGTTGCGATCCCGTCGATCAGCGCGCAGCCCGAGCACGCGGACGAGGTCCGCGCCAGTGCCGAGGCCGTCGCCGCGCTGTTCCGCGGGGCCGGCTGCCCCGACGTGCGTGTCGTCGAGGCCGGCGGCCAGCCGGCCGTCGTCGGCCACTACCCCGCCCCGGAGGGCCGACCGACGGTCTGTCTGTACGCCCACCACGACGTTCAGCCGACCGGCCCCGTCGAGGAGTGGTCGTCCGACCCGTTCGCCGTCACCGAGCGCGATGGGCGGCTCTACGCGCGCGGCGTCGCCGACGACAAGGCCGGCATCGCGGTCCACCTCGCCGCCCTGCGCGCGTTCGACGGACGCCCGCCCGTCGGCGTCACGATCTTCGTCGAGGGCGAGGAGGAGTTGGGCTCCCCCACGATGCCCGCCTTCCTGGACGCCTACGGCGACGAGCTGCGCGCCGACGCCTTCGTCATCTGCGACTCCGGCAACTGGGAGGTCGGCCGGCCCTCGTTCACCACGACGCTGCGCGGCCTGGCCGAGGTCGTCGTCGAGGTCCGCACGCTGGGCCACGCGCTGCACTCGGGCATGTTCGGCGGGGTCGTCCCGGACGCCCTCACCACGCTCGTCACGCTGCTCGGCACCCTCACGGACGCCGACGGCTCGGTCGCCGTCGACGGCCTGACGACGGCCGAGGTCGCCCACCTCGACTA
>NZ_JBDHZL010000163.1:0-3729 GCF_039811905.1 Nigerium sp.
TGCGCGGCCTTCGCGCGCGCCTGGCGCTCGGCCTCGGCGGCCCGCAGCAGCGAGTCGGCGCGGCCGGCGAACGCGCGGGCGCGCTCCTCGACGGTGCGCAGCGCGAGGCGCGCTTCCATCTCCGCTTGCCGGGACGCCGTCGCTGCGGTCGCCAGCCGGTCGCGCTCGGTCGGGTCGGCGTCCGAGACCTCCGCGTGGGACTGGGCCAGCTCCAGGCGCTCCGTCAGCGCTGCGAGCGCCGCGGCGTTCTTGTCCTTGGCCTCCTCCGCGGCCGCCGCGGACGACCGCAGCCGCTCCCATTCCGCCAGCGCCGCCCGGGACGCCTGGTTCAGCCGGCCCAGTTCCTCGGCCAGGGCCGAGTACTGGGCGTCCGACTCGTGCAGCCGCGCCAGCGCGGCGTCGCTGCGTCGCGTGGCCGCGGCGTGGGCGTCCTTGGCCTGGGCGAGCGCGAACGCGAGCCGCTCGACCTCCGCCTGGGCGTCGACGAGCCGTCCGGACGCCTCGTCGACCGCCGCCTGGACCTCGATCAGGCTCGGCTTGGCCGACGACCCGCCGGAGGAGAACCACGACGACAAGACGTCGCCCTCGCGCGTGACGGCCGCCACATCGGGGACGCTGGCCACCAGCGCCCGCGCCGCCGCCAGGTCGTCGACCACCGCGACCTTGCGCAGCAGGCGCGTCACGGCCGGCTCCAGCGACGACTCCACGGTGACGACCTCGGTCGCGTACCGCGCACCGCCCGGCAGCCCGGGCCAGGACGCGGCGTCCTCCCCGTCGGGCGCGCCCCCGAGCAGCAGCCCGACGCGGCCGAGGTCGTCGGTCTTGAGGTGACCGAAGGCGTCCACGGCGGCGTCCAGGCCGGCCACGGCCACGGCCTCCGCCGCGTTGCCGAGCGCGGCCGAGACGGCCGTCTCGTAGCCTGCCTCCACCCCGACCAGGGCCGCGACCGACCCCAAAACCCCGCCTACGCGATCGGACGCCGCGAGCAGCGCCGCCGAGGCGTCCTTGCGCTCGAGGCCGAGCTTCAGCCCGTCGAGCCGCGCCGCGATCGACGCGCGCTCCCTCTGGGCGGTCGTCTCGGCGGCCTTGAGTTCGTCGATCGTCCGGGACGCCTCGTCGCGCGCCGCCTCCGCCTTCTCGTACTCGCCGTCGAGCCCGGACTCCCCCGCGCTCACCCCGGCCAGCTCGCTCTCCAGCGCGTTGAACGAGTGTTTCGCCTCGTCGGCGCGGCGCGTCGCCTGCGCGGCGGCGTCGGCGAGGCGTCCGATCTCGGCGTCGGCGGCCTCCACCTTCGAGCGCAGCGAGTTCACCTCGCCGGTCAGCCGCGCCAGGCCCTCCCGCCGGTCGGCGATCGCCCGGACGTGGGCCGCGTAGCGCCGGTCCGCCTCCGCGTGCTCGGCCTCGAGGCGCGCGCGCTCGCCGGTCGCCTCGGCCAGCGCGGACGCCTTCTCGGACGCCTCCGCCGCCAGCCGCTTCTCCTGCTCGCGGACCTGCTGCGCCTCCAGCTCGATCGCCTCGGGGGAACGGCCGCGGCGGTCGTCCACGCTCGCGGTCGACGCGTTGCGGACCCGGTCGGACGCGATCGTGATCGTGGACGCCGCCCGTTCCCGCAGGCCGGCGAGCGCGTACCAGGTCTCCTGCGCCCGGGCCAGCCGCGGGGACGACGCCGCCACCCGCTCCTCGGCGGACGCCTCCGCCTCCCGCGCGGCCTCGAGCGCCGACTCGACGTCGAGCCGCTGCTGCCGCAGGGACGCCTCCGCCGCCAGATCGGACTCCAGCGCGAGCGACGCCATCACGTAGTCGTCGGCGAGCAGCCGCGCCTTGGAGTCGCGTAGCTCCGCCTGGACGACCGCCGCTTTGCGCGCCACCTCGGCCTGCCGGCCCAGCGGCTTGAGCTGCCGCCGGATCTCGCCGAGCAGGTCCTGCAGCCGGTCGAGGTTGGCCTGGGTGGCCTCCAGCTTGCGCAGCACCTTCTCTTTGCGCTTGCGGTGCTTCAGGACGCCCGCCGCCTCCTCGATCAGGCCGCGCCGCACCTCGGGGGTTGCCGTGAGGATCGTGTCGAGCTGCCCCTGCCCGACGATGACGTGCATCTCCCGGCCGATGCCGGAGTCGGACAGCAGCTCCTGCACGTCGAGCAGCCGCGCCCCGTGCCCGTTGATGGCGTACTCGGACCCGCCGGCCCGGAACATCGTGCGGCTGATCGTGACCTCGGTGTAGTCGATCGGCAGCGCGCCGTCGGTGTTGTCGATCGTGAGCGAGACCTCGGCGCGGCCCAGCGGCGCCCGGCCGGCGGTGCCGGCAAAGATGACGTCCTCCATCTTGCCGCCGCGCAGGCTCTTGGCCCCCTGCTCGCCCATCACCCAGCTCAGGGCGTCGACGACGTTGGACTTGCCCGACCCGTTCGGGCCGACGATGCAGGTGATGCCGGGCTCGAAGACGAGCGTGGTCGCCGACGCGAACGACTTGAAGCCGCGCAGCGTCAGGCTCTTCAGATACACGCGGCCACTCTAGGCAGAGATCTTCTCCGCATGGCGACGACGCACGGCGCGGAACGTCCACAGCTTGTTGACGACGAAATTCACCGGCATCACGAGGATGATCTGGATCAACTGAGCCCAGTAGACCCTACGGCGCCAAAACGGAGCGCCGTCGACGAAGAAGTCCCAACCCAGGTACAGCTGCGAGTTGCGGTTCATCAGCAACTGCAGGATCACGATGCCGACCAGGTTCGCCGCGAAGCCGACGGCCAGGAACGGCACGTACTCCTTCAGGAAGGGTGCGCGGCCGCCGTGCTTGAACGTCCAGTACCGGTTCAGCACGAAGTTGAACAGGTTCGCCACCACGAACGCGACGACGTTGTACGCCACGTAGTTGCGGACCGCGTAGCCGCCCGTGCCGAGGGAGATGAGCGCGTCGTACTCGTGGCTGTTGAAGAAGTGGATCGCCACGTTGTTGCAGGCCGCGAAGACGGCCATGTTGACCAGCACCCCGCTGCCGCCGATGAGCCCGAACTTCACGAACTCCTGGAGGCTGTTCCGGTAGCGCTTGAACAGCGCGGCGAGACGGTTCACAAGAACCGCACCCTACCGTGCGGAAGCTGGCAGCGAGGACACCGGAAGACGTCCGCATGAACGGCTACCGCACCCGGCGCACGCGCGACCCGCCTGACCGAAGGCGTGCGCGGTGACGCGTCCCACGACGTCAGGCGCGTCACACGCGCACGGTGGCCGCCTCAGGAGCGAGGAACCCCCGTGGCCCGCGAGATCAGAGCGTCGAACTGCCGATCGGACAGCACGGCACCCGCAGCGATCAGCGGCCTGGCACCGAAACCCACGGCGTACCGCGTCTTGGGACGCCTGGCGGTCACCGCCTTGGCGATCGCGTCGGAGATGACCGAGGGCGGCGAGTTGCGGTTCGCGTTCGCTTCGGATCGCAGGGACTTGCCCACCGCCTCGGCCTGCGCCTTGTACGGGCCGCTGCCAGAGGTCTTCTCCAGGTTGGCGGCGGCGATACCGCCCCACTCCGTCGCGATCCCGCCTGGCTCGATGACGACGACGTTGATGCCGAACGGAGCGACCTCCAGACGCAGGCAGTCACTGAGCGCCTCGAGGGCGAACTTCGTGCCGTGGTACCAGCCGCCCAGCGGGGTGTAGATCTTGCCGCCCATCGAGGTGATGTTCACGATCGTCCCCGACTTCTGCGCCCGCATGTGGGGCAGCACCAACCGGG
>NZ_JBDHZL010000164.1:0-3717 GCF_039811905.1 Nigerium sp.
CCCCTCAGGGCTCGATCAGGCCGCAGCGGATGGCGTAGCGGGTGAGTTCGAGGCGGTCGCGAAGGCCGAGCTTCTCGGGCAGGTTCGAGCGGTGCCGCTCGACCGTCTTGGGGCTGATCACCAGCATGGACGCGATGTCGCGGCCCGTGTAGCCCTCGGCGATGAGCTTCAGCACCTCCTCCTCCCGCGGCGTGAGCAGGGACGCCTCCGCCACGTCGCCGCGGTTCACGAACTCGCGGATCAGCGTCGCGACCGCCCCCGGGTACAGGAACGGCTCGCCCCGCATGGCCCCGCGACAAGCGCTGATGAGGTCGCGGTGCGCCACCGACTTGTGGACGTAGCCCGCCGCGCCCGCCTTGAGCGCCTCGAAGAGGAACTGCTCGTTGTCGTGCATCGACAGCATCAACACGGTCACGTGCGGATGATCCCGGCTCAGCTCGCGGGCCACCTGCAGGCCGGTCTTCTTGGGCATGGACACGTCCAGGATCGCCAGGTCGACGGGGTGCGTCGCGCAGAACTCCAGCGCCTCGACGCCGTCGCCGGCCTCGCCGACGACCTGGAACTCGGGCTCCCGCTCCAGCATCAGCTTGATGCCGTCGCGCAGCAGGACGTGATCGTCCGCGATGAGGATGCGGACCGGGCGGTCGGTCATCGGCTCTCCTTGCCCGCGAGAGGAAGGGTGAGGCTCACGAGCGTACCCGAGGGGGCCCGCGGCCCGATCTCGAGGGTGCCGCCGACGAGTTGGGCGCGCTCGCGCATGCCGGCGACCCCGACGCCTCCCGACGCGAGGGCGTCCGGATCCACCCCGACGCCGTCGTCCTCGACGGACAACCGGAACGTCCGGCCGTCCCCGCCCGCCGTCAGCGTGACGACCGAGGCGTCCGCGTGGCGCGCGACGTTCGTGACCGCCTCCTGCGCGATGCGGTAGACGGCGAGCTCCTGGTCGGCGGTCAGGCCGCCCATGTCGCTGAACGCGCGCTCGACGCGCGGCCCGCCGTGGGACGCCAGTTCGCTCGCCAGGGAGGTGAGCGCCGGACGCAGGCCGAGTTCGTCCAGGACGCCCGGCCGCAGCCGGGCCGCCATCCGGCGGATCTCGTCGAGGCTCGTGCGCACCTGCTCCTCGGCCCGCACGAGCGGCTCGGCCGGGCCGAGCTCGTCGCGCGCCCCGGCGATGCGCATGAGCGCCAGCGTGAGGCTCTGCCCGATCTCGTCATGCAGCTCGCGGGCGAGGCGGCGGCGCTCCTCCTCCTGCGCCTGCAGGATGCGTCCGGTGGAGCGGTCGCGCTCGTCGTCGAGCCTCGCCATCATCTCGTTGTAGGACGCCGCCAGCCGCCGCACCTCGCTGGTGCCGGCCAGCGGGGCGTGGGTGTGGGCGCGGGTCGAGTCGACGGCGTCCAGCCGGCGCTGGAGGGCGCCGAGCGGCCGCAGCAGCCCCCGGACGATCCACCACTGCACGACGAGCAGCAGGGCGAACGCGCCCAGCAGCTCCGCCAACTCGACCGGGTCGATCGGGTCGGAGACGGTCGCCGGGGAGGTCGCGAGCACGATCAGGAAGACGGCGAAGGTGGCCGCCGTGGCGAAGAACAGCTTCCAGATCAGCGACATCGGCGTCCCTCCTCCCGTGCCGTCACGCTACACCGGCCCGGGCGTCGGCGTCCCGGCGCGACAAGCGGGGATGGCCGCCCGGGACGAGGTCTCCGCGGGGCGCGGAGGCGTCCGCGAGGGCCCCTGTCGGCCCCATGGGGGCCGGTACCCACGGCGTTGGGTGTGCGCCCCGATGTGCCGCGCGGCCCCTCCTTGGCAGGGTGGAGGACACCCGGCGGGGAGACCGGCCGGGACACAGACACTGACAGACCAGACGTGGCCCATCGCCACGCCAGCGGACGCAGCAGAAGGAGGCCCGCTATGTCGCACACCCATGATCCGAATGGAACGAGGATCGTCGTCGGCGACGACGGATCCGAGGAGGCCACGGACGCCGTCCGGTGGGCCATCGGCTGGGCCGAACGCCAGGGGCTGGGCGTGGAGATGCTCAGCGTCCTGCGCGACTCGGAGGCCTGGTCGTTCGACCGCAGCGCCGCGCTCGACGCGGTGCGCGGGGACGTCGAGGAGGTCACGTCCGGGCTCAACGAAGCCCACCCGGGCGTCGAGGTGAGCTGCCGCGTCGAGTGGGGCGAGCCCGCCGAGCGGCTGCTGGAGGCGGGGGATCGGGGCGACGTCGTGGTGGTCGGGTCGCGCGGCCGCGGCGGCCTGGCGAGCGCCATCCTCGGCAGCGTGTCGGCCGAGATCGCCGTGTACAACCGTGGCCCGGTGTCGATCGTCGTGCCCGCCGAACTCAAGGAGTACAGCCCCGGCCCGGTCGTGCTGGGCTTCGACGGCTCCGACGAGTCCCTCGTCGCCGCCGCGTTCGCGGTCGCGCAGGCGCGGACCCTCGGCGCCACGCTGCGGGTGGTCAGCGCCTCGTCGATGCCGACCATGAACCGCGCCGAGCAGCTCAACCCCGACCTGTACCTGCACGCCGTCGAGCGCGCCCAGGACACGTTCGAGCAGAGCTGGCGCGCGTGGGCCGAACAACACGCCGAGGGCGTCGAGTGGGAGTTCGTCGGCGATGTCGGCGCGCCCGCCCGGGCCCTGGCCGACCACTCCGAGGACGCCGGCATGATCGTCGTCGGGTCGCGCGGGCTCGGCGGCTTCGGACGCCTGCTGCTCGGGTCGACGAGCCGCAGCCTGCTGTTCCAGGCAACGCGGGCCGTGGCGATCGTGCGGCCGGAGAAGCGCTGACGGTGCCCCGCATGTGCCTGCAGGACGCCCGCCTGGTCGTCGGCTTCGACGGCTCGCCCGCCGCCCGCGGCGCGCTGCGGTGGGCCCGGGACGTCTGGGCTGATCCCGCGGGCGTCCGGGTGGCCGCGGTGCACGTGCGGCGGCCGGAGGCGGGCGTCCTGCCGGACGCCGGGGTCGTCGACGTCACGAGCGCGGGCGCGGCCGCCGAGGCGCTCGTCGACCTGGCCGCCCGCGCGGACGCCCTCGTCGTCGGCGCGTCCGCCCGCGCCGAAGCCCCCGGACGCTCGCTGCCCGTCACGCTGGCCACCCGGGCCCGGCGTCCGGTGGTGATCGTCCCGGACGCCGGGCCCGCCGGACCGGCGCTCCGGCGCGTCGTGGTCGGCGTCGACGGCTCGCCCGAGTCGCTCGAGGCCGTCGACTTCGCGCTCGCGCAGGCCGCCCGCACGGACGCCCCCGTGCTCGCCGTCCTCTGCCGGGACGCCGCCGAGGCGCCCCGCGGCGTCCCCGACCGCCCGGACGTCGCCGCCGACCTCGACGAGGCGCTCGCCGGGCACGCCGTCGACGTGACCTACCGGGTCGTGGACGCCGCCCCCGCGGCCGCGCTGGCGTCCTTCTGCGCGCCGGACGCCCTCGTCGTCGTCGGCGGGCGCGGGTGCGGCGGATCCGCGGGCATGTTGCTCGGATCCGTGGGCCGCGACCTCATCCAGCGCGCCGACGGCCCGGTGGCCGTCGTGCGCGACGCCGGCTCGTCCGAGCCGACCCCCGACGAAAGGACACCCTTGTGAATCAGCTTCCGATCGACCCGATCCTCGCCGAGGACCTGCGCGACCTCGCGTCCCGCCCCGGCCCGTGGGCGACCGCGACCCTGACCACGCACCGCGCCGGCCCCGAGACGCGCGCCGGGGCGACCCGGCTGGCGAACCTGGCCGACGAGGC
>NZ_JBDHZL010000165.1:0-3715 GCF_039811905.1 Nigerium sp.
GGACCTGCATGCCCGGGAGTACGGCGAGTCGAGCGTCTTCCCCGTCTACAGCGGGAAGTGAGAGGCGGGCGCACACTCGTTCGCGCGTGCGGCGGGCCCACCCTCTCCCCTCGAGGTCAGCTGCGCGCGGCGGTCTCGTCGGCGGAGGCGACGCTGAAGCGTTCGCCCTGGTGGACGGGCTTCTCGAGCTCGTCCACGGCCGCGACGGCGAAGTCCTGCGACGAGACGAAGCCGCCCGCGATGCCGTTGCCGCCATCGACGTAGTGGCCCGTCCGGACGCCGGGGGCGATCTCGGGGGAGGGTGCGATCATCGTCCAGGCGAGGCCCTCGGACGCCGCGTAGGCGTCGTAGACGCGGGCGAACGCCTTCGCCTCGGGCAGATACTCGGCCGGGAAGTCGGGGGAGTCGAGGAGGCGTCCCTCGCCCACGGGCAGGGCGCCGGCGCCGCCGACGACCAGCACGCGACCGGTGGGTCGGGCGGCGATCAGACGCTCGTGGGCGGCGACGACGGCCTCGTAGTCGTCACGGCCGCCGACGGTGATGACGGTGGCGTCGCTGGCGTCGACCACCTGGGCGACGGCGTCCGTGTCGGTGAGGGCAAGCGGCTGGGTGGGCGTCAGAGCCGTGGTGCGGCCAGAGCGCGTGTAGGCGTCCACCTGGTGCCCGCGGGTCAGGGCCTCGGCGGTGATCTGCGAGCCGACCATGCCGGCGGCCCCGATGATGGAGAGGTGCATGAGAACTCCTGGTATCTGGTTGAACTGACGCCCTGATAGTATCTTTCGGTAACTGATTACCTCAACGTAACTGGAGGACGTGATGGAGCAGGGGCCGCGATCGTCGGCGGATTCCGGGGTGCTGCCGGCTGACGTCCTGAACCGGGACTGCCCCTCGCGGACCGTCCTGCGCCACCTCACCGACCGCTGGACGCCGATGATCGTGACGGTGCTGGCCGACGGCCGGCGCGCCCGCTTCACCGAACTGAGGCGAGCCATTCAGGGGGTGTCGCCGAAGGTGTTGACCGAAACGCTGCGGTCCATGGAGCGCGATGGGCTCGTGGCCCGCGAGGTCACGCCCAGCATCCCTCCGCGCGTGGACTACTGGCTGACCGAACTGGGCGCCTCCACGGTCGCGCCGCTGGACGCCCTGCGCCGGTGGGCAGAACAGAACGTGGGCGTCGTCCAGCAGAACCGGGAGCGCTACGACCGCTCGGCCGACGCTGTCGGCGGCGAGTGAGGCGCTCCCGTAGCCACAACCGCGGGAGCGATCGCACCGTCCGACGCTCCCGGGCGTCCCGGTGGCCGCGCCGGCGAACTCACGCAGGCTTGGAGTCGCGCGCGAAGCGGCGGGCCTTGCTCTGTTCGCTGCTGAACTTGTTCCGCAGCGCCGCCCAGCGGGTCTTGCGGTCGCCGCCGACGACGTGGTCTCGTCCGGCGAAGAGGGCGTCCACGCCCAGTTTCGCGACGACGGCGGGGTCGTTCTTCCAGGAGTTGTCGCCGAACACCGTGTTCTGCATGCCGGCGGTGTCGTGAAAGCCGGTCGCCGTGGCCCCCGGCAACAGCGCGGTGACCGAGACGCCGTAGTCGCGCATCTCCTCGCGCAGCCCCTGCGCGAAGCTGTACATGAATGCCCTGGTGGGACCGTAGATCGACTCGTACGGCGTCGGCGTCGTCGCGGAGAGGGACGACGTGATCAGGATCCGCCCGCGGCGCTGCGCCGCCATCCTGCGCACGACCTGCTTGGCGAGCACGACCTGGGAGGTGACGTTGAGGTTGAGCATGTGCAGTTCGTCGTCGAGGTCGGTGTCGACGAACGCGCCGCCGAGGCTCTTGCCCGCGTTGAGAACGGCCACGTCGAGGGGGACGCCGAGAGCATCGAACGCCTGCCAGACGGCGTCCACCTGAGCCCGATCGGTGAGGTCGGCGCGCACCGGGGTGACCTTCACCCCGGGGAGCTTCGCGGGCAGGCTGTCGATGCGTTCGCTCGCGCCCACGCCCACGATGTCGTACCCGCGCGCGGCGAGTTGCTGGGCGAGGTGGAACCCGATTCCGCTGGAGGCTCCGGTGACGAGTGCGGTCTTGGTCAACGTGGGGTCCTTTCGTTGGTGTCCGGGCTGGGGCGCGGGGCGCGTCGAGCGTCGCCCCGGACGCCGCCGCGGCAGCGCGGCTGCCAGGCGGCGTCCGGACGCCATCGCGCGGTAGATCGGCGGGAAGAGCCTGTCCCGCTGGGCGATCCAGGGGGCGAAGATCTCGTGGTACGGCGTCCGGTCGGACGCCGGGCCGAAGAGCTGGTCGTCCACGCGGCCGGCGCCCACGCCGAACGGCTTGCCGAGGACGCCGACGACGCGCATCGCGACGTTCGCCGCTCGGCGTGCGGGGTCGGTGGATTTCACGTTCTCCATGAGGTGCCACGCGTACTCGCCGAGCGCCTCGAGGTCGGGCATGCGGGCGGCGTTGAAGTCGGCGAACGGCGTCAGCGATCCGGACGCGAGATGGTCGGCCAGGAGGTGGGCGTCCTCGAGACCCGAATTGACGCCCTCGCCGGTCGGCGGAATGACGCTGTGGGCGGCGTCCCCGATCAGGATCAGCCACTCGCCCGCGTTCACGAACGGGCACCTCACGACCGCCCCCGAGAAGGAGTCGCGGCCGAAGAAGGCGGCGTAGTCGGCGTCCGTGAGCAAGGGTGCGGTGAGAGGCGCATAGGAGCGCACGTAGTCCCGGAGTCTGCCGACGTTCTCGGGGGTGGCGTCCTGGGCGAGGAGCAGGGGCTCCTCGGGGGTGCCCGCGATGGCCGTGACCGCGATGCACCACACGCCGCCCGCGAGGGTCGCGGAGTACATGCCCTTGTCGCCGAAGATGTAGTGCAGGGACGGGTCCAGCCCGGGCGCCGTCGCGCCCGGCTGCGAGTACAGCACGCGAAAGCGGACGCCCCACTCGCTGACCTGCGGGGCGAAGTCGTCCAGTTGCTCGGTCATCGAGCGGCGGGCCGCCGACCAGACGCCGTCGGCGCAGATCACGCGGGCGTCGGCGGCCTCGATCGTGGCCGACTCGCCGGAGGGGGTCGCGAACTTGAGGCGGCGGGCGTCCAGGTCGACGCGGACGAGCTTGTGGCCGCGGACGATCGTGATCGAGGGGGAGGCGTCCGCGGCGTCGAGGAGGATCCGGTTGACGAACGCCCTCGTGGTCGAGATGACGGTGCCGCTGGCGAGCTTGGCGACGAGGCGTCCGGCTGCGTAGATGCGCCAGCCGTGGACGACCTCGCCTTCGTGGCGGAGGCGGTCGAGGAGCGTGGGGTCGATGCGGCGCAGCGCCTCCTGGCCGCGGGGGTTGACGCCGATGGGGTAGCTGTTGTCGTCGGACAGCGGGATCTCGGTCTTGCCCTCATACACCGTGACCCGATGGCCCTGCTGGGCGAGCAGCAGGGCGGCCGTCAGTCCCACGGGGCCGGCGCCGACGACGATGACGGGCTGGTGGGCGGGATCGAGGATCGTGGCGTCGTCCATGGTGCGCAACTTACCGCGTGGGTGGTGGTTGGACTCCGAGCTGCCTTGTCCGGGGTGGGTCGGGCGCGGGTGCTCGGGGTTGGGTGTTTGGGGGGTTGGGGCTCTTGGGCGTCCCGCCCGCGGCCCCCGGCCGGCTGCAACGCCTGCAGCGTTTGCGGAACGCCTGCAGTAAACCGCGGAACGCCTGCAGTAAACCGCGGAACGCCTGCAGCGTTT
>NZ_JBDHZL010000166.1:0-3611 GCF_039811905.1 Nigerium sp.
GCGCGACGGCGTCCGGGACGCCTTCGGCGTCACGCTGGTCCCCGAGCCGGTCTTGCTGGGGGTGAGCCTGGACTGAGGGGTGCGGGACGCCGCGTCGGTTCGACTCGGCGCAGCAAACCCCGTACACTTCTTTTCTTGGTGGCACCGTCTTCGGGCGGCCCATCGAAGGGCAATAGCTCAACTGGCAGAGCATCGGTCTCCAAAACCGAAGGTTGGGGGTTCAAGTCCCTCTTGCCCTGCTCGGGTCGGCACGTACGCTGGCTTGCAGGCGAACCGACGACGAGAAGGACAATCGCAGTGGTGGAACGGCGGCAGGGCGCTGATGGCGCCGGCGAGTCCTCGTCCACCCCTGACGACGCCGCTCAGGTGCCCGAGGCCGAGTCGGTGGCCGCGGTGGCGCGCAGCGTGCGCCCGCAGCGCCGGGTCGCCGATGTGGAGAAGAAGGACGCGGCGACGCCCAAGCGTCGGAAGGCGTCCGCGAGTGCCAAGCGGAGCAAGGGCACGACGCCGGCGGAGTTCGTCCGCCAGTCGGTCGACGAGCTGAAGAAGGTCATCTGGCCGACCGGCTTGCAGGTGCGCCAGTACTTCGTGGTCGTCCTGGTGTTCGTGCTGTTCATCATCGCCTACGTGGGGCTGCTCGACCTGGGCTTCGGCGCGCTGCTGCTGAGGCTGCTCGGCTGAGTGGCCGGAGAAGACGGAGAAGTTTGTGACTCAAGAGAATGACGCCCCGCTGACGGGGTCGGACGACGACTTCGAGATCGACCTCGGTGCGCCCGAGGGCGATGAGTCGACGTCCGACGACCTCGATCTGAACCTCGACTTCGGGGGTGACGACGCCGAGACCGACGAAGACGATGTCGCGCTGAACCTGGCCGATGACGACGAGGAAGAGCCCGAGGCGTCCGGCGAGGAGAGTGCCGACGAGGAGGCCGCGCTCGAAGAGTTGCGCCAGCGGCTTCGTGGCGAGCTCGGCGACTGGTACGTCATCCACACGTACTCGGGCATGGAGAACCGGGTGAAGCAGAACCTCGACTCCCGCGTGAAGACGCTGGGGATGGAGGAGCACATCTACGAAGCGATCGTGCCGACCGAAGACGTCGTCGAGATTCGCAACGGCGCCCGCAAGACCGTGACGCGCACGGTCCTGCCCGGCTACGTGCTGGTGCGGATGGATCTGACCGACGAGTCGTGGGCCGCCGTCCGGCACACGCCGTCGGTGACCGGCTTCGTCGCCCACGCGAGCTCGCCGGTGCCGCTGTCGCTGGAGGAGGTCGAGAAGATGCTCGCCCCGTCCGTCTTGGCGAAGGTGAACGCGCAGGCGTCCGGGCAGGCACCGCGCAAGAAGAAGGTGGAGGTCGCCGATTTCAACGTGGGCGACTCCGTCATGGTGGTTCAGGGGCCCTTCTCGGGCGTCCACGCGACCATCACCGAGATCAACGCGAACAACCAGCGGCTCAAGGCTCTGGTCGAGATCCTGGGGCGGGAGACCCCCGTGGATCTCACGTTTACGCAGGTTCAGAAGGGGTAACCCTTCCCGTACCTGAACGTGTTCGCGATCGGCCCGGCCTCGTGCCGGGCCACCGCATTGTCACCAGCAGGGGCGTCCCGGCCCCTGGAAGAAAGAGAGCAAGGACCCGAATATGCCTCCCAAGAAGAAGGTAGCGGCGCTCGTCAAGGTTGCCTTGAACGCGGGCGCGGCGACTCCTGCACCTCCCGTCGGTACCGCCCTCGGTCCGCACGGCGTCAACATCATGGAATTCTGCAAGCAGTACAACGCGAAGACAGAAGCCATGCGCGGCAACGTCATCCCCGTGGAGATCACGATCTACGAGGACCGGTCGTTCACCTTCATCACGAAGACGCCGCCGGCCGCCGAGCTGATCAAGAAGGCCGCGGGCCTGGCGAAGGGCAGCTCGAAGCCGCAGGAGAAGGTCGGCAAGATCAGCAAGGACCAGGTTCGCGAGATCGCGAACACCAAGCTGCCCGACCTGAACGCGAACGACGTCGAGGCCGCGATGAAGATCGTCGAGGGCACGGCCCGCTCGATGGGCATCGACGTTCAGTAGTACCCAAGGCGTCCGGACGCCCGGGCGTCGGTATTCGTGGCAGGGCCTGCGCGGCCCGCACCACACCTGGTCAGAAAGGAAACCAGTCATGAAGCGCAGCAAGGCTTACCGCGCCGCCGAAGAGAAGATCGACGACGCGCAGTTGTACACCGCCGAGGAGGCCCTCACCCTGGTGAAGGGCAACGCCTCGGCCAAGTTCGACGAGACCGTCGAGGTCGCGATGCGGCTCGGCGTCGACCCCCGTAAGGCGGACCAGATGGTCCGCGGCACGGTGAACCTCCCGCACGGTACTGGCAAGACGGCTCGGGTCCTCGTCTTCGCCTCCGGCGAGAAGGCTCAGCAGGCCCAGGACGCCGGCGCCGACGAGGTCGGCGCCGACGAGCTCGTCGAGAAGATCACCGGCGGCTACCTTGACTTCGACGCGGTCGTCGCCACGCCCGACATGATGGGTCGCGTCGGACGCCTCGGTCGCATCCTCGGCCCCCGCGGTCTGATGCCGAACCCCAAGACGGGCACCGTCACCATGGACGTGGCGAAGGCCGTCAGCGACATCAAGGGCGGCAAGATCGAGTTCCGCGTCGACCGGCACAGCAACCTGTGCTTCATCGTCGGCAAGGCCTCGTTCTCGGTCCAGCAGTTGCTGGAGAACTACTCTGCCGCGATGGACGAGGTGAACCGCCTCAAGCCGTCCGCGGCCAAGGGCCGTTACATCCGCAAGATCACGGTGTCCTCGACGATGGGCCCTGGCGTTCACGTGGACGCCGCGAAGAAGGCCATCCCGGAGCAGACCGCCTAAGGCTTCGCGCTGCGTAGAGCCCCACGCCCTCCTGGCGTGGGGCTCTCGTACGTCCGGGAGTCCGGCAGGCTCCCGCATCTGCAGCATGGACGCCCCCCTGCGCCTGACCGCGGGAGGCCGTTCCATCGGGTGCGTGTCGTCGGCTCACCGCGCCGAGGACGCCGGCGCTCCGCCGTTCGGAGGGGGAGTGCCCCCGTCTGACGAGGAAGAGGGGTGCACCTCCACGACAGCAGGTGCCGTACCGCGGGACTGCCTCGATGGCAGCGCGGGAATCGAGCAAGTTCTCTCAATCTGTCGCCGCGGAACGGGAGAACGCCCCGCACGCCCAGATGCGGCTCAGGCCGCCCTCCCGGCTGAACGGGGCACACGCCCGCGGCACATCGCGCGGCGACTCGAGCCGCTGACTAGGGGTTTCGTGGCGATCGACGAACCGCTCAGCCGTTGTCCCCTTCGCGGGGGACCTCCGATTTGGTTTCGGGAGGCAGGGCTAGTAATGTTTCTAGAGGCGCAAGCCACGAAGGTCACTTCGGAGGGTCTCCCATAGGGGATGCTCCGGCCGGCTCTTCTCCTCGAAGCGGTTCCGCCGCACCGAGGATGAGGATTTGACAGAGAGTGATCGGCCCGGTAAGTTTTAGCGGGTTGCCCCAAGTGCTGGAGAGAGATCGAAAGCGCGAGGTGTGCTTCGGAAGTTTGAGAACTCAACAGCGTGTCTTTTGTTTGTCAATGCCATTTTTTGCACAGACTGTTTT
>NZ_JBDHZL010000167.1:0-3573 GCF_039811905.1 Nigerium sp.
ACTGGTAATGACCGCCCTCACCACCCAGCCGGCTTCCCGGCCGGCTCCCCCAGCCGCCCCCTCGGTGGCCGAGCAGGACGCCGAGCGGCGCGACGGCGTCCTCGCGGCGGACCCGGTCGTCCGGTCGGCGCTGGTGCGCCGGCACCGTCCCAGGACCGTGAACCACCTGCTCACCGGCATCGCGGTCGGCCTGTGGGCCGCCGGCGCGCTGCTTGTCGCGCTCGTCCCGCCGACGCGCGCCTTCACCGTCCACGGCGAACGGCCGGCGCTGGCGTTGGCGTCCGTCATCGCCGTCGGGCTGGCCGCCGCCTGGGCGCTGGCAGCCCGGCCCGGCACGAAGGCCGGGCTGCAGGCGTCCCGCTGGCTCGGCGCCTGGGCGCCGTGGTGGATCACCCTCGCGGTGGTCTTCGCCCTCTGGGAGCTCGCCACAGCGAAAACGGGGGCGCTCACGCCGCCGTACTTCCCGCCGCCCGGACAACTGGTCACGGAGGCGTGGACGGACCGCGTCCTGCTGGGGCAGTCCATCGGCAACTCGCTCGCGCTGCTGGCCGTCGGCCTGTTCTGCGGCGGCATCACCGGCCTGGCGACCGGCCTGTGGATGGGCTGGTCGAAGCAGGCGGGCTACTGGCTGAACCCGATCGTCCGCTACATCGGCCCGGTGCCGACGCTCGCGTGGATCCCGATCGTGTTCATCGCGTTCCCGAGCTCGTTCAGCGCGGCGGTGTTCCTGATCGCCCTGACCGTGTGGTTCCCGATGACCGTGCTCACGAGCGCGGGCATCCGGTCGGTTCCGCGCGACTACTTCGACGTGTGCCAGACGCTGGGGGCGTCCAACCGCTTCCTGATCTTCAAAGTGTCGCTGCCGGCCGCCCTGCCGAACATCTTCACCGGCATCTTCATGGCGCTGCCCACCGCATTCGTCACGCTGACCATCGCCGAGACGCTCGGCGTCAACTCCGGCCTCGGCTGGTACATCAACTGGAAGAAGGGCTGGAGCGCCTACCCGGCCATGTACGCGGCGATCGCCGTGATGGTGGTGCTCTGCGGATCCCTGCTGAACCTCGAACTCGCCATCCGTAACCGGGTGCTCGCCTGGCAGAAGGACCTGACCCGATGGTGAACCACCCCAACCCCACGCCGTCCGCGTCCGACGCGGCCGAGACGACCGGCGCTCCCGATCCGACCGGCGCGTCCGAGATCGCCGATCCGACCGGCGCGATCCAGCCCGTGGACGCCGCCCTCCCCGCCGGCGGAGCGGTGGACGTCCTGGGCGTCACCCAGGCGTTCATCTCCAAGCGGGAGCCCCTGCCGGTGCTCGACGACGTCAGCCTGTCGGTGCGTCCGGGCGAGTTCGTCAGCCTCGTCGGGCCGTCGGGCTCGGGCAAGTCGACGCTGCTGCGCCTCATCGCGGGGCTCGACCAGCCGATCACCGGCGAGGTCTACGCCGACGGCCACCTCGTCACCGGTCCGGACCCCTCGCGCGGCGTCGTCTTCCAGGACCCGACGCTGCTCCCCTGGCTGACCGTCGAGCAGAACGTCGGCCTGGGTCCCGAGGTGCGCGGCGTCGCGGACGACCCCGACGAGATCGCCCGCGTCGACGACATGATCGCGATGGTCCACCTGGACGACTTCCGCACCGCGCTGCCCGCGCAGCTCTCCGGCGGCATGGCCCAGCGGGTGTCGCTGGTGCGAGCGCTCGTGAACCGCCCGCGGATCCTCCTGTTCGACGAACCGCTCGGCAAGCTGGACGCCCTCACCCGCACGAGCCTGCAACACGACATCGGACGCCTCTGGGCCAGCCAGGGCTTCACCGGGATCATGGTCACGCACGACGTCGAGGAGGCGCTCATGCTCTCCGACCGCGTGATCGTGTTCTCGCCGCGCCCGGCGACGGTCGTCGCCGACGTCCCGGTGGACCTGCCGCGCCCCCGCGCCGAGGACGACCCCGCCTTCCGTGAACTGCGCCGCCACGTGCTGGGACTCCTCGGCCAGTAGGCGTCCGGTGTGCACGTCCCGGTTCGCGGGCGGGCGGCACCGCGCGTCAGACGGACGCCGACGCCGCCCGCCGGTGCCGCTCGCCGGCGCCGTTCGCCGTGAACATCGCGTTACATCACCCGAAGGGATGGCGTACGGGGCCCCAACGGCCGTATTTTCTCCGCCATGACAACAACTTCTCCGCTCCGGCGGAAGTCGGTGGACACCGTCCTCCACCAAGACGACGAAGGCCACCGCGGGGCACTCCTGAAGAAGACGCTGGGGGCGCGCGACCTGATCGCGTTCGGCATCGGCATGATCATCGGCACGGGCATCTTCACGCTCACCGGCATCCAGGCGCGCAACAACGCCGGGCCGGCGATCGTGATCTCGTTCGCGCTGGCGGGCGGCATCGCGATGCTCGCGGCCCTCTGCTACGCCGAGCTCGCGGCCGCGGTCCCGACGGCCGGCAGCGCCTACACGTACGCCTACACCACGATCGGCGAGATCTTCGCGTGGGTGATCGCGTGGGACCTCGTCCTCGAGTTCGCCCTCGGCGCCGCCGTCGTCGCCCGAGGGTGGTCCGGCTATCTACAAAGCGCGCTGAACCTGCCGACCACGCTCTTCGGCGAGGCGGCCCCGGTGAACGTCGGCGCCGTCGCGATCGTGCTGGTCCTCGGCTTCGTCGCCGCCCGGGGCATCAGCGAGGCCCGCTGGGTGACCACCGCGCTGGTCGTCATCAAGGTGTCCATCTGCGTCTTCATCATCTGCGTCGGGGCGTTCTTCATCCGCGTCGCGAACTACCACCCGTTCATCCCGCCGGCCCAGCCCAGCGAGGGCGGGGCGTCCGCCTGGGAGCAGCCGCTCTACCAGTTCCTCACCGGCGTCGAGCCGACGAAGTTCGGCATCGGGGGCGTCCTCGCGGCGGCCGCCGTCGTGTTCTTCGCGTACAGCGGCTTCGAGGTCGTCGCGAACCTCGGCGAGGAGACGAAGAACCCGGGCCGCGACATGCCGAAGGGCCTGCTGGGCTCGCTCATCATCTGCACGGTGCTCTACGTCGCGGTGTGCTTCGTCGTGACCGGCATGGTGAAGTACACGAACCTGTCCGAGGGCGCACCCCTCGCGGACGCCTTTGACGCGGTCGGCCTCGGGTGGGCAGGCATCCTCATCTCGATCGCAGCCGTCTGCGGGCTGACGTCGGTCATCCTGGTCGACATCGTCGGCATGGGCCGCGTCGCCTTCGCCCTCTGCCGCGACGGGCTGCTGCCCAAGCGCATCGGGATGGTGCACCCGAAGTGGGGGACGCCGATCGGCGTCACGATCGCCTCCACCCTGCTCATCGCCGCTCTGGCCGCCCTCGTGCCGCTGCGGCTGCTCGCCGACATGGTGAGCATCGGGACGCTCTTCGCCTTCCTCATCGTGTCCGTCGCCGTCGCCGTCCTCCGCAAGACCGCGCCCGACATGAAGCGGCCGTTCCGCGTGCCGTGGTCGCCGTTCGTGCCGATCCTGTCGGCCGTGCTGTGCCTCGTGATGATGTCGAGCCTCGGCGTCGACACCTGGGTTCGCTTCTTGGTCTGGCTGCTGATCGGCATGGCGATC
>NZ_JBDHZL010000168.1:0-3522 GCF_039811905.1 Nigerium sp.
GGTTGGACGCCGTCGGTCGACCCACGGCTCGTCCCCGGACGCCCTATGCATCTGGGCATGCCGGGTGGCGATCTATACCCCTTTTCTATCCCCCGGCGGATGCCGCGAAACGCCGGATCAGGAGAGGGTGAAGTGTCAAAGTCCGCTCAGGTCTCGGTCGGGGGTCAGGGCGGGCGCGACTGGCACGAGAGCAGGGGGTGGCGCAATGAGCGCGGAGCAGCCGCAGGGCACGTCGCAGCAGCCGCGGGGCTTCTGGACGCGCACGGTGTTCCCGGTCACCGTCGCCGTCTTGTTCGGCGTGCTGATCGGTCTCGGAATCTTCACGTTCGGTTACGCCGGCGGCATGGCGTACTTCGGGCACGACCCACAGGCGTGCCTGCAGTGCCACTCCATGAAGGAGAACTACGACTCCTGGCAGGCGGGGCCACACGCCCACGCCGCCACATGCCAGGACTGCCATTCCCCGCACGACAACCCGGTCGCGTGGCTGGTCTCCGAGGCTGACAACGGGTTCTGGCACTCCCTGAAGTTCACGACGGGTCTGTACCCCGAGAACATCAAGATCCGTGACCACAACTTGGAGATCACCGAGCACGCCTGCCTCAAGTGCCACGGTCAGATGACCGACGCCATGAGGGGCACCCGGGCTCACGCCGGCTCCGACCAACAGATTTCCTGCACGAAGTGCCACGCCAACGTCGGGCATATGAGGTGATGAGATGAGCTCGAGTGTTTCCCCCAAGCCGCGGCCCAGCAACAGGCGCCGGACCGCGCTGTTGATCGGCATCGGCCTGTTGCTGGGAGCGCTGGTCACGGCCGGCGTTGCGGCGCTGCTGATCAACATTTTCCAGCATCGCGTTGAGTCGCAGAACCCCTACTTCCGCGTCGTCAACATCGATGAGAAGACGTTCGACCCCGCTGTCTGGGGCCAGAACTTCCCGCTCCAGTACGACGGCTGGCGCAAGACGGCCGAGATGGAGCCCGCGGACCAGGTGACCCGGACGCCCACCGCCGACGACCCCCGCACGGTCAAGACCCACAGCAAGCTCGAGGCCGACCCCCGGCTCGTGACGATGTGGACCGGCTACGCGTTCGCCATCGAGTACAACGAGCCCCGCGGGCACATGTACATGCTGGAGGACCAGACGCTCGTCAAGCGCGTCACGCAGTTCAACCAGCCGGGCGCGTGCCTGAACTGCCACTCGTCGATCCCCGAGGTGCTGAACAACATCGGCGGTGACCCCGCTCAGGCGTGGGCGACGATGAACAAGTCGCCGTACTCCGAGGTCGTCGGCAAGGCCAACAACCATCCGGTCGGCTGCATCGACTGCCACGACCCGAAGACGATGGCGCTGCGCGTGACGCGGCCCGCGTTCATCAACGGCATGAAGGCCCTCAAGAACGGTCAGGGCGTCAAGGACTACGACGTCAACCGCGACGCCTCCGCCGCCGAGATGCGCACGTTCGTCTGCGCCCAGTGCCACGTCGAGTACTACTTCGCCGGCGACGGCAAGACCCTCACCTTCCCGTGGGACAACGGCCTGAAGATCGACGACGAGTTCAAGTACTACAACGATCACGGCTTCTCCGACTTCACGAACACCATCACCGGTGGCCCGGTCGTGAAGGCTCAGCACCCCGACTTCGAGACCTTCAGCCAGGGCGTCCACGCGAGCGCCGGCGTCACGTGCGCCGACTGCCACATGGCGTACAAGCGCGAGGGCGGCCAGAAGATCACCGATCACCAGGTGCGCAGCCCGATGATCAACGACGAGACGATCAACCGCAGCTGCCTCAACTGCCACCGGGCGAGCGAGGAAGAGATGCGGGGCCGCGTCAAGACGATCCACGACCGGTACGAGGAAGCCAAGAACAAGTCGTTCGACGCGTTCATGGATCTGGTGCACGACATCCAGGCCGCCCGTACCAACGGGACGCCCGCCAACCAGGTCACGGCAGCCCAGCTGTACGCACGGAAGGCGTCCTTCTGGATCGACTACGTGGTGTCGGAGAACAGCCGCGGCTTCCACGCCCCGGCCTACACGATCCGCATCCTGAACGACGCGACGGACGCCTCCCGCAAGGGCCAGATGTCCCTGCGTGACGCGCAGTACGCCCAGCGGGCGATGACGGAGCCGAACCTGGTTCCGTCGCCCGCCCCGCTCGGCAACAAGGCGCCGATCGCGACGCCGAAGCCAGGTGCCACGGCCGCCACCCCGGGGGCCACGCCCACCTATTGGAAGACGGCCACCGCCAACGCCGCGACGACCCCGTCGCCGACACCGAGCCGGTAACCGAACCGCATCGCCCGAACCGTCGAGGCCGTGGATCTTATATCCACGGCCTCGGCGTATATATCCACCGGTCACCCATCTACCGGAAACGTGCCGCGTGGAGGATGGGATTGTGGTCTGCTGGGGGTCAAAGTAGGCGAGTGGCCCAGTGAGGCCCGTGCGAGCGAGGGAGATCGATGGCTGAGCAGGACCCGGACGCGACGGTGGGGCAGGGGGGCGTCGAGCCCCTGCTGGAGGCGCTCGGCCTCCCGCCGGACGCCTCGGTGGACGATGTCCGGGCCCAGCATGTCCAGCTGTTGTCCTTCCTCGACGAGGCTCCCGAGCAGCTCCGCCCGTGGGCGGAGAAGCAGGTCGAGCTCAGCGGAGAGGCCCTGAAGGTCCTCGAGGGCGAGGCGTCCGGGGAGTCGGCGGCCGCGGCGACCGCCGCTGCGGCGGCGTCCGGCAGCGCGACGAAGGGCACGACCCCCGGCGCGAAGGCGTCCGGGCGGAAGGCCCGCGGCAAGCGCAGGGTGAACCCGCTGCTGGTGGCCGCGGTGATCCTCGGCGTCATCTTCGGCGTGTACTTCTGGGGCGGCGGCCAGCCCGTACAGAACAACCATCCCGACATCTCGGGGACGCCGGCGCCCACCGCGATCTCGACGCCGAGCTTCCCGCCGCTGGATCAGGCGGCCGTCGCCCAG
The DNA here is from genome assembly GCF_039811905.1 of Nigerium sp. Classification (NCBI taxonomy): domain Bacteria; kingdom Bacillati; phylum Actinomycetota; class Actinomycetes; order Propionibacteriales; family Propionibacteriaceae; genus Nigerium; species Nigerium sp. The sequence goes on from NZ_JBDHZL010000168.1 coordinate 2,975, forward strand.
CTCAAGGCGAAGGTGGACGCCAACCCCCGCGACATGGATGCGATGCGGCAGCTCAGCAAGCTGTACTACGACTCGGGCGACTACAAGGAGGCCGGCGCGTGGCAGAGCCGGATCCTGCAGATCAACCCGAACGACTCGGCGGCGCTGCGGACCCTCGGCCTCGCGCAGTTCAACAGCGACGACATGGCGGGCGCCGAGAAGAGCTGGCTCAAGGCGATCCAGCTCGACCCGAAGGACGCGCTGGCGCACTTCGACCTTGGGTTCCTCTACCTGAACAAGAACGATCTGAACAAGGCCGAGGAGCACTGGCAGAAGGTCGTCGACATCGACCCGAAGTCCGACCTGTCGCAGATCGTGTCGTCGCACCTGAAGCGCCTCAAGGAGCGGTCGGCGTCCCCGGTTCCGTCGGCGACGCCGAGCCGGTAGGGGGCGTCCGATGAGCACCGACACGTCGAGGGCCGCCGACCCGCAGCTCGAGGTCGAGCGCGACCTGCACGACGAGCCCCTCCTGCCGCGGGGGCAGCGGCGCCTCACCGCGGGCGACCTGC
>NZ_JBDHZL010000169.1:0-3493 GCF_039811905.1 Nigerium sp.
CCGCCGCCTCGGGCTCGGACTCATCCTGCTGGGCCTCGTCATCTTGCTCGGGATCATCCTGCTCGGGCTCGGGCTCGTCCTCCTCGGGCTCTGGCTCGCTCTGCTCGGGCTCGGGCTCGTCCTCTGACTCGGCGTCCTGATCCTGATCGTCGTCCAGCTCGTCCTCATCGAGTTCGAGCACCAGGCCCTGGAGGGCGGCGACGCGATCGGCGGCGTCCGTCTCTCCCTCGGTGTCGAGCGCGGCCGCCGCGGCGAACCATCGTTCGGCGCCGTCGTCGTCGCCGTTGCGGGCCAGCAGATCGGCGTAGGCGTACCGCAGCCGGACGCGCGTGAGCCTCGGCCCCTTGCCGCCACTCGACTCCAGCTCGTGACGCAGCAAACGGAGCGCCTCGTCCGGCTGGCCCAGATCCTGCCGGGCGCCGGCCTCGACGAGGCGCAGTTCGACGCGCTGCGGGAATTCGGGGGACGTCGCCAGCCCCTCCTTGACGAGGCGAAGCGCCTTGTCAGGATGTCCCAGCGCGCGTTCGCAGTCGGCCATCGCCGGCAGGAACTCGTCGCCCCCACTCATGCGCCGCAGCGCCCGGAACTCGTTCAGCGCCGCCGCATACTCGCCGGCCGCGTAGGCCGCCTCGCCCGTCGCCTCGCGCACCACGGGCAGACGCGCCGCCCGGCGGCGCGCAGCTTCGGCGTGCGCGTAGGCAAGCTGGGGATCGCTGTCGATCAGCTTGCCGGCCTGCAGCAGGTGGGCGCCGACGATCTCGGCGCGCTCCGCGTTCAGGCTGCGCAGCTCCGCCCGGACGCCGCGCGGCAACTCCCGCAGGTCAAGCCCCTCCGGGGTAGCCGGTTCGTCGACCTTCGGCGCGAACCCGGGACGCGGCGCCTCCGGCGGGCCGTCCTCCTGACGGTCCTCCCAGGGCCGCTCGTCTCGGTCGCTTCGGCCGTAGCGGCGGGCGTCCCGGTCACGCCGATCGTCTCGGAATCCGCCGCGGTCGCCGCGGCGGTCGTCGTCGTAGCGTCGCGGACGATCGTCTCGGGAGTACCCGCCGCCAGACCGGGCGCGCTCACCGCCCCGGTCGTCTCGGCCGCGGGAGTATCCGCGGTCGTCCCGGCCGCGGGAGTATCCGCGATCCTCCCGGTCCCGCGAGTAGCCCCGGTTTCCCCCGCGTTCGTCGTCCCGGCCCCGCGAAAAGCCTCGCGCGTCGCGATCATCGCGCCCGCGGGAGAAGCCTCGGTTTCCTCCGCGATCGTCTCGGTCGCGCGAGTACCCGCGCTCATCCCGCCCTCGGGAGAACCCTCGGTCGCCGCGCGAGAAGTTGCGTTCGCCGCGGTCGCGATCGTCGCGTTCATACGGACGCCGCGGGCCGCGACCGCCGTCGCCGTTGCGACGGGGCCCACTGTCCGGCCCGAACGAGCGTCGCTTGGCGCCAGGATTGAACGGACGCCCGCCCCGCCGCTCTCCGCCATCGCCGTCCCGTCGCGGACGACGGTCGTCGTCGCCACCCCAACGTCGCTCGTCACGGTCTCCCCGGGGCCCGGCGTTGTAGCCGCGGCCCCCGCGGTCCCGGTCGTCGCGACGATCCGACCGTCCATATCCGCCGCGCCGATCGTCGCGGCCGTACCCGCGGTCGTCTCGGTCAGGACGCCGATCGTCGCGGTTGTACCCACGATTGTCACGCTCAGGACGCCGATCGTCGCGGTTGTGGCCACCCCGGTCACCCTGCCGGTCGGATCGGTCGTAGCGGCGATCTCCCGATCGGCCACCCCGGAACCCTCCTGACCCGGAGTCGTCGCGATCGTAGCGGCGCCCCCCGGAGTCGGAACCGAACCGACCACCGGAACGATCATCACGCCGGTCGCGCCCACCACCGGGTCGCGAGCCCCCGCGATACGCGCCTCGCCCGGCGCCGCCCGTCCGTCCTCCCGGACGCGACCCTCCGGTTCCGCCCCGGGACCACGATGATCCCCCCGGACGGCCCCCGGGCCCGCGCCGCCGATTCGAGTCGCCGCTCTCTTGTTCTGTCACCCCCTCAGTCTGCCCGCCGCGAGGAGGCACGGCAAAGCGATGCACGCCTGTTCCGCGCTACTCGGCGTGAGGGACGCCGCCTCGTCGGCTAACGGCGGAGCACGGACTGGAGTTCGCCGACAGGCAGCGTGCGGGTCGTGGTGGTCTGGCCGGGCAGGACGCCGGAGAAACCCAGCGACGACCAGGTCACGCTCCAGGTGCTGGTGGCCCGGATCGTGTAGCGGCCCTCAGGCAGGGATGCGGTCTCGTACACGTGGCCGCAGGTGGGTGAGGGGGTTGCGGGCTCCACGCTGCTGTCGAACGGCGTCATCTCGCTACACGTCAGGGTCGTGCCGTCGCCCATGTCGAACTGCACCTGCGTCCGGCGGCCTGTCAGCGTGAACGACAGCCCGTCACGGCTCGCGGTGCGGGACACGACGGCGGGGCTATCGCTCCACAGCCACAACGGATACCCGACCACGGCCATGTTCCACTCGTTGACCGACGGGTCTGGCCCGACCCGGATCGTCGGATCCGGCAGCACCAAGCTCACGTCGACCCGCCGCACCACCTGCTCGACCATCGAATACGTCCACACCGGAGCTGTCGGGACGGCCCGCCCTCGCTTCTGGGGCGCAGCCGGCACGCTCGGCGTCGACGGTGGGGCACACAAGAACTCGTTGTTCGGCCCGTAGCACTCAGGAATGAACATCTGCCGCGGCCGCACAGACGGAATCCGCGGACCACGTTTGATGGTGACTCCCATTCGACGCACGGACGGGGTCCGCTGCGCATCACGAGCTGACCCCAGAGAGGTCTTCCCCCACGACCCCGAGCGATGCTTGCTCGATCGCAAACCGATCTCCTTCGTCGTGCGGTCAGTCGACCCAGGACTGGACGCCGTCGCTGTTCCTGAGTAGCCGTTCGATCCGGACTGGGCCGCAGCTGCGGTCGCTCGTGGCGCCGCGAACGCCGGCGTTGAACCATCCAGGAGAACGACCAAGGACAGCATGGTGACGACCCAGCCACCCTTTCGGTAGCGAATGCCCAGCGCTCTCAACATGCCTGGACCGTTTCGAAGCGCGCATCGACCGCCTTGAGCGTCCCGGCCTCCTGCCCGAAGCTCAAGTCACGGATGATGACGCCACCTTTGCCAACTGCGCGGCCCTTCTGCATCAAGGTTGCCGAGGACCCATCGATGCAGGCAGACAAGGCAAGGGCGCTGTCAGGGGCACGGTCATCTAAGCGACGGAGCCACACAATCCGGACATCCCCGCCCCTAAGAAAACGCTGTTCTCCTGCGGCCTTCCTATAGTCGCTGCGCACTCTCGACGCAAGGCCCTTGCTCACGAGCGCGTCAAGTTCCCTGTCAGGGATCTTCTCGCCCCGCTGGGCTCGGACATCGAGATCGTTCAACTCCCGGTAGATCCGCTCCGCCTCGGCGTACTGGGCGTCCCGGGCCTTCATCTGGTCATAGACCGCCCTACTGCA
>NZ_JBDHZL010000170.1:0-3157 GCF_039811905.1 Nigerium sp.
CGAGTCGGTGTTTGCCGAGTCGGTGGGTTGTCGAGCCGGTGTGTCGTCGGAGTCAGCCCTGGTGAACTGACTCCCCACGACGGTTAGGTCACCCTTAGTAAGCGCGCCCTAAGTAAGGCAACCCTAAGCAGCCGCGAGGGGCCCTGTCATACCGATCTCGAATAACGGTACGCGCCGGTTGCGATAATCCGGTTACGGTCGTCTGGTGGTGGTTCAGCGCGGCCCCGAGCACACCCCCACAGCGGGCATCACCACGACTCGTTGGCTTTGCTTCCAAAACGGAAGCAGAACGAAGCGGGCAGTCCGGGGGCACCGGAGACCGCTCGCGGGCCCGCACCCGCGGGCCGCTGACGCCGCCCAGGCCGCTCGAGCCGCTCGCGCCGCCCACACCGCTCGCTCCGCTCACGCCGCCCACACCGCTCGCTCCGCTCACGCCGCCCAGGCCGCTCGCGCCGCGCGCGGGCAGCGGCGTCCACCACCGAGAGGCGCCCGGGGAAACCGGGCGCCTCTGGTCGTCTGTCGGGGGCGAGAGCCTGGTCGTCTATAGGGGGGGGAGGATTGGAGGAGGAGCGGACTAGTACGCCTCAGGCGTTGGCCAGGACGTCCGTCCCCACGCCGCGCCGGCGGATCGGCACCGATGTCGCCGGCTCGCGCGGGGCGTCCCCCTCGGAGCCCTCGACCACGAGCCCGCAGTCGGCGATGAGTTGAAGGTCGGCGGCGCCGGACTGCCCCTCACTCGTGAGGTAGTCGCCGAGGAAGATCGAGTTCACCATCTGCAGCGCCAGGGACTGCTGCGTGCGCAAGTGCTCCTCACGGCCGGCGCCGGCGCGGACCTCGGCGTCCGGGTGGACGAGTCGCACCATTGCGAGCACGCGGAGGCACCGCTGCGGGGTGAGTTCGTCGTGGCCGGCCAGCGGAGTCCCGTCGAACGGGAGCAGGAAGTTCACCGGCACCGACCGGACGCCCGCCTCCCGCAGCGCGAAGACGACGTCGACGAGTTCCTCGTCCGTCTCGCCCATGCCGGTGATGATCCCCGAGCAGGGCGAGAGCCCGGCGGCCTTGAGGGCGTCCAGGGTCGCACGCCGCTGCTCGTAGGTGTGCGTCGTGCAGACCTCGCCGTAGTGCGACTCGGCCGTGTTGAGGTTGTGGTTGTAGGCGTCCGCGCCGTGATCGTGCAACGACTGCGCCTTGTCGTCGTCGACGAAGCCCAGACACACGCAGATCTCTGTGCCGGGATGCGCGCTCTTAATCCCTTCGACGATGCCGTTCACGCGGTTGACGTCTCGCTCCGACGGGCCGTGCCCGCTCGCCACCAGGCAGACCCGCTTCGCGCCACCGGCGAGACCCGCCTCGACCGCGCGGCCGATCTCGTCGGGGGACGCCCACGAGTACTTCAGGACGTCCGCGGACGACCCGAGACGCTGCGAGCAGTACGTGCAGTCCTCGGGGCACAGGCCGCTCTTCAGGTTGACCAGGTAGTTCAGCTTGACCCGGTTGCCGAAGAACCGCCGCCGCACCCGGGACGCCGCAGCCACCAACGGCATCAGCTCGTCGTCGTTCGAACGCAGCACCGCGAGGGCGTCCTCACGGCTGATCGACTGGCCCTGCAGGCCGAGCGCGGTCATCTTCGCTAGGTCCATGGTTTCTCCTGTAGACGGTGGGATGGCACGGTGTGGAAAGGTGGGGGTGGGGACGGCCTCAGCCCCGCCGTTCAGGGGTCGCGACCGGCGCCCAGCCCGTGGCGGACGCCCTGGACGACACCCTTGAACGACGTTCAAGTATGCCCGTCACCCTAGCATCGCCCGGTCACCGTGGGAGGGATTCCGAAATGGTCGTGCGTCAGCCCGACGTCGTCGCCGCCGCGGTCGAGATCTTGGACGCCTATGGCCTCGCCGACCTCACCATGCGCCGCGTCGCCGAGCGGCTGAACGTGAAGGCCGGCGCCCTCTACTGGCACATCCCCAACAAGCAGACGCTGCTGGCGCGGGTCGCGGACGCCATCCTCGACCAGGTTCCCCCACCCTCGGACGCCGACTGGCGCGGTTGGCTGCGCTCGTGGGCGTCCGGGCTGCGAGCGACGCTGCTGCGCCACCGCGACGCGGCCGAGCTCGTGTCATCCTCCCTCGCCAGCGAGCTGTGCACCGCCGACATCGTGACGCCGGCGTCCGATCGGCTCACCGCCGCCGGACTCTCCCCCGCGGACGCCCGCGCCGCCGCCCGAGCACTGGTGCACCTCACGCTCGGGCACGTTTCCGAGGAGCAGAACCGCGCCACCCTCGTCGAACTCGGCGCGCTCAAACCGCCCGCCGACGACACCGAGGCCGATCATGCGGTGGGGATCGAACTCCTCCTCGACGGGGTGACGTCCCGGCTGGCCGGCTGAGGCCGCCCGTCGAGCCCGCCCGTCGAGCCCGCCCGTCGCGCCATGCCGGCGTGCCGGCCCGGGGGCGGCCGGTCAGTCGTCGACCCCTCGCGCGACGAGGGCTTCGCCCATGGCGTCCGCCTCCCGGAGCGCACGGACGATCAGCGGCGCCAGGAACGCCTGCGCACTCCGGGTGGCGCAGCGCGCCACCTGGGCCTCGCGCACCTGCACGGCCAGCCCGGCGACCAGCGGCACGCACCGGATGCCGAGAGTGATGAACAGGCCCACGCGCTCGGGGTCCACCCCGAACGGTCGCAGCCACCCGCTGGCGCGCACGACGGCGTCCACCAGGTCGGTCGTCGGCGTGGTCAGCGTGACGAGCGCGGCCAGCGACACCAGCAGCACGATGTTGCCGGTGACGGCGATCGCGCGGTCCCAGGCGCCGGTCCACACATGGAAGACGGCGGTGAACGCGAGCAGCATCCACATCGGGCGCACCTGCCGCCACCACAGCCCGGGGCTCAACCCGGACACGAGGTAGAGCGCGAACGTCCCGGCGATCAGGGCGAGGACGAGCCACCACCACTGCTGCACGACGACCGACAGCGCCCCGACGACGACCAGCCCCAGCAGCTTCGGCCCGGGGCCCAGCCGGTGCAGGAGACTGTCGCCCGGGTGGTACAAGCCCAGCGTCGAACGCATCAGCGCTCCCCGCGTTCCCAGCCGAGCGACCCGTCACCGGCTCCGCTCGTTCCCACCCCGCCCACACCCACACTGCTCACACCCACACTGCTC
>NZ_JBDHZL010000171.1:0-3105 GCF_039811905.1 Nigerium sp.
CCAGCGACATCGGGACGCCCGCGGCCTTCGCCGTGGACGTGCCGAAGCTCGACCGAATGTCGCGGCGGACGACGCCCGCCTGCTCCAGGATGTCCGGCCCGTTCGAGCCGTCCGCCGGGTAGGGCCCGGCGGTCTCGTCGGGGATCTCCGTGAGGTTCGAGGACGCCGTCGCACCGGAGGACGCCGTCCCGGACGCCGCCGGCGCCGACGTTCCCGGGACGCCGCAGGCGGCGAGGGAGATCGCGCCGAGCCCGCCGCCCAGCAGCGCGAGCAGGCCGCGGCGTCCCATCATCGTCGTGATATCGAACTGGAGGCCCTGGTCGACGACGGGCTCGTCGGGCTTGGGCAGCGGGCGTCCCTCGAAGGACGCGGCGACGGGATCGCCCATGGTCGGGCCTTTCGTCGGGGTCCGGCTGGACGTTCGACGCGAGTCTTGCAGACGTCCTTGTGAGGGGGCTGTGCGCCGGCGGCGGCCGCGTCACCCGTGCGAACGAATGCTCTCTGGTTGTCGAGAGACCCAGTGAGAACGGTGTTGTGCTGGATCTAGGGCGCACTGGTTTGCGCCTGTCGGGCCCTCCCACACCCAGCGGTGGGCCGGTGTCGTGCCCGCTGCTTGCGGTCGCGTCCCCGGACCCCGTCGACGCGGTCTATAGGACCAGAACCCGCCTGCGAACCAGTGCGCAACGGATGAAGCATCACGTCGTTCCCACTGGGTCTCTCGACAACCAGAGAGCCCCCGTTGGCGTCCGGTCGGGTGCCGCGGAAGCGCGGACGTGAGAAAGCGCAGCGAACGCCGGACGCCGGGGTTGGGCCGAGGGTTCCGGCTCAGGGGGACGCCCAGGCGGGGCCGAGGGGCTCAGGGGAGAGCGGCGGGAGTCCCGCACGAGGGCAAAGAAAAACCCCGCCTCAACGACGGGGATTTCTCCTGTGCGCGAGAGAGGACTTGAACCTCCACGCCCTTAATCGGGCACTAGCACCTCAAGCTAGCGCGTCTACCTATTCCGCCACCCGCGCAGGGTGTCTGCCGGTCATCGGCAGCCCGTGAACTATAGCAAGGGCGCCCGGGCGGTGTCGAAACGAGACAAGCGGCTCACCCCGCGGACGCAACGGTCACGCCCGGACGCCTCCGCTCGCCCCGCAGATCAGGCCCGGGCGTCCTCGTGGTCGCGGGCGCCGTTCGGCCCCCCGGAGATGTCGTCGAGGGCCAGCACGATCTCGTGGGGCACCTCCAGGTCCTCGCAGGCGAGGTACGGGGCGAGCTGGTCGGCCGTCCGGGCACCCAGCAGGGGAGCGGTGACGCCGGGGGCGTCCCGGACCCACACGAGCGCGACCTGCAGCGGCGTCAGCCCGAGGCCGTCCGCGGCCTTGGCGACACCCTCGACGACGGCCCGCGAGCGGGCCTCCAGGTAAGGCTCCACGTACCAGCCGAAGTGATCGGTCGCGCCGCGCGAGTCGCGCGGCGTCCCCGAACGGTACTTCCCGGTGAGGACGCCGCGTCCCATCGGCGACCAGGGGAAGAAGCCCAGGCCGAGCGACCGGACGCAGGGCAGCACCTCCACCTCGGCGCGGCGGGCCAGTAGGGAGTACTCCACCTGGGCGCTCGCGATCGGGGCGCGGCCCGGGAAGGCCCGCTGCCAGGTCGCCGCCTGGGCGGTCTGCCAGCCGACGAAGTTCGAGACGCCCGCGTACCGGACGTCGCCGGCCGACACGGCCTGGTCGATCGCCGCGAGGGTCTCCTCCAGCGGCGCCGAACCCCAGGCGTGGATCTGCCAGAGGTCCAGGTGGTCGGTGCCGAGCCGGCGCAGGGAGCCGTGCAGGTCGTCCAGCATCGAGCGCGCGGAGGTGTCGACGACGCGCCGGCCGTCCCGCAGCCCGAAGCCGGCCTTCGTCGCGACGACGACGTCGGAGCGGCGCACCTCGGTGCGCATCAGCTTGCCGAGCATGCGCTCCGCCTCGCCGTTGCCGTAGGCGGCGGCCGTGTCGACCAGGGAGCCTCCGGCGTCCACGAACGACGCGATGAGCGGCTTCGCCTCGTCCATGCGCGTGTCGCGGCCCCACGTCATGGTGCCGAGCCCGAGGCGTCCCACCTGGAGGCCACTGCCCCCGACCGTCCGTCGTTGCATGGCGCCCACCCTAGCGATCGGGGACGCCCGCGGCCCGCGTCAGACCGGGGCGATCACGTTCGCGAGCAGGAGCCCCGCGATCAGCAGGCCGAGCAGCACGCGGTAGATCACGAAGGCGGTGAAGTTGTTCGACTGGACGAACTTCAGCAACCACGCGATGGAGGCGTAGGCGACGACGAACGAGATCGCCGTCCCGATGATCGTGGCCAGCCAGCCGACCCCGCCCGGCGCGCCGATCGCGGACGCCTCCTGCACCGCCTGCAGGCCGCCGGCCGCGACGAGCGTCGGGATGCCCAGGAAGAAGCTCATGCGGGTCGCGGTGACGCGGTCGATGCCGAGGAACAGCGCGCCAGTGATCGTGGCGCCCGAGCGGGAGACGCCCGGCACGAGCGCGAAGCTCTGAATGAGGCCGAGGATCGCCCCGTCCTTGATCGTGATGGAGTGCTCGCCGCGCTCCTGCTTGCCGACGCGGTCGCCGAGGAACATCGCGACGCTCCACACCAGCAGGCCGCCGACGACGAACCACAGGCTGCGCAGCGGCCCCTCGATCAGGTCCTTCAGCGCGAGCGCGATCACCGCGGTCACCGCGAAGCCGACGATGACGGCCCAGCCCAGCCGATAGTCGGGGTCGGCCTTGCCCTCCGCGCTGCGGAGGCCGCCGAACCACGCCTTCACGATGCGGACGATGTCGGACCAGAAGTACACGATCGCCGCGATCATCGCGCCCACCTGGATCATGGCGGTGTAGGCCGTGACGGTGGGATCGCTGATGGGCATCCCCATCAGCTTCTCGGCGACGGTCAGGTGACCGGTACTGGAGATCGGGAGGAACTCCGTGATCCCCTCGACGATGCCGAGGATGATCGACTGCCACCACTCCATCATGTGCGTTCCCGCTTTCGTGTCCGGTTGAATGCCGCGGCAACGATACTCGGACGCCGGCCCCGTCGGGTCACGCCACGGTCGCATTCGGCAACACCGC
>NZ_JBDHZL010000172.1:0-2964 GCF_039811905.1 Nigerium sp.
CGAGGGCTCGGGAGCGGTTGGTCCGCAGCGCGGCGGCGTCCTGAAACGCCTGCAGCGTGTGCGCAACGCCTGCAGTAAACCGTGAACGCCTGCAGCGTTTCGACCACGCCTGCCTTAACCGAGAACGCTGCCTTACGTAGGGCAGCGTTGCGGCCGGAGCCCGGCGTTTCGAGAACGCCTGCAGCGTTGGAGAAACGCCTGCAGCGTTTCGCCGTCATGCGGCCGGCGTCCGTCGGATGGGCCCCAGCGGCAGGGCGACTCCTGCGGTCGGGCCGCCCTCCCGCAGGCAGGGCCACCCTCCCGCAGGCAGGGTCCCCCCGGAGCCGCGGAGCCGCGGAGCCGTGTGACGAAATCCACACCAGAGTGTGGAGAACGTCAGGTAGAAACGCACACGCAGCCAACGTCAGGACGCCCGGGGGCTGTCCCCACGCGTCCCTCGCTGGTGATCTCTTGTCGCTAGGACTTGTCGTCGGTGTCGACGGGGGCGTCCTCGTCCTCTTCGGGCTCGAACGTGTTGTCGGCGCCCACGCCGGCGCCGGCGCCGTGGGGGTTGAGCTCGTCCAGGTCGGTCGTGTCCTGCTGCTCGTCTGGCCGCTGGGTCATGATCCTGCTCCTTCCGTGGGGCGGGTCCCCAAGCTCCCAGTGTGGGGCGTCAGTCCCCGACGCGACAGTCTTTCCGCTTCTCAACCACCCTTTCGAGGGGTCGGACGCCGCTCAGCCGAGCCGCTGCGCGCGCAGGCGGAGCGAGTTGCCGATCACCGACACCGACGACAGCGCCATCGCGGCGGCCGCCAGCATGGGCGACAGCAGCACCCCGAAGAACGGGTACAGGACGCCCGCCGCCACCGGGATGCCGGCCGCGTTGTAGACGAACGCGAACGCCAGGTTCTGCCGGATGTTCCGCATCGTCTTCTCCGAGAGCTGCCGCGCCCGGACGATGCCGGTCAGGTCGCCCCGCAGCAGCGTGATGCCCGCCGACTCGATCGCGACGTCCGTGCCGGACGACATGGCGAGGCCGACGTCCGCGGCGGCGAGCGCCGGGGCATCGTTCACGCCGTCGCCCGCCATCGCGACCACGTGTCCCTGCTCGCGCAGCCGCTGCACCACGGACGCCTTCTGGTCGGGCAGCACCTCCGCCTCGACGTGGTGGATGCCGAGGCGTCCGGCGATGGCCCGCGCGGTCGTCGCGTTGTCGCCGGTCAGCATCACCACGTCGAGTCCGTCGGCGCGCAGGGTGCGCAGGGCTGCCGGTGTGGTCTCCTTGACCTGGTCGGCGATCACGAGCAGGCCCGCGAAGCGGTCGTCCGTGGCGGCGTACACCACGGTCGCGCCCTCGCCGCGCAGGCGTTCGGCGTCGGCGTCCAGCGGTTCGGTCTCGACGCCCTCCCCGGCAAGGTAGGCGGCCGTGCCCAGCCGGACGCGGCGTCCCTCGACCGTCGCGGCGACCCCGCGCCCGGCGGGCGCGTCGAAGCCGGAGGCGTCCGGGAGGGCGAGCCCGCGCTCGCCGGCGGCCGCGACGACGGCCTGGGCGAGCGGATGCTCCGACGAGCGCTCGACGGCGGCGGCGAGCCGCAGAAGGGCGTCCGGATCGAGGGTGTCGTCCGCGGGGACGACCTCCGTGACGGACGGCCGGCCCTCGGTCAGCGTTCCCGTCTTGTCGACGACGAGCGTGTCGACCTTCTCCATGCGCTCCAGCGCCTCGGCGTTCTTGATGAGGACGCCGTCGCTCGCCCCGCGCCCGATGCCGACCATGATCGACATGGGCGTGGCCAGGCCGAGCGCGCACGGGCACGCGATGATCAGCACGCTGACCGCCACGACGAGCGCGTGCGCGAGCCGCGGATCGGGGCCGACGAGCGCCCACACGACGAACGCGAGGACCGCGACGCCGATGACGATCGGCACGAAGATGCCGGACACCTTGTCGGCCATGCGCTGAATCGGCGCGCGCGAGCGCTGGGCGTCGGCGACCATCTGGACGATGCGGGCCAGCATCGTGTCGCTGCCCACCTTCTCTGCGGTCATGACGAGCGAGCCCGTCTGGTTCAGAGTGCCGCCGATCACGGTGTCGCCGGCCCGCTTGGTGACCGGCATGGATTCACCCGTGACCATCGATTCGTCGATCGAGCTGCGACCGTCGATGACCGTGCCGTCCACGGGCACCTGCTCGCCCGGGCGCACCCGCAGCCGGTCCCCGAGCTGGATCTGACCGAGGGGCACCTCCTCGTCGTCGGCGTCCGTGACGCGGCGGGCGGTCGCGGGCGTCAGCTTCAGCAGCGCCTTGATCGCGCCCGAGGTGGCCTCGCGGGCGCGCAGTTCGAGCACCTGCCCGAGCAGCACGAGGGTGGTGATGACCGCGGCGGCCTCGAAGTAGACGTCGACGGCGCCGTGGTTACGGAAGGAGTCGGGGAAGATGCCCGGCGCGAGCGTCGCCACGACGCTGTAGACCCAGGCGACGCCCGTGCCCATCGCGATCAGGGTGAACATGTTGAGGTGGCGCGTCCGCAGCGACTCGAAGCCGCGGACGAAGAACGGCCACCCCGCCCACAGCACGACGGGCGTCGCGAACGCGAACTGCACCCAGGCGGAGACCGTCGGGTCGATCGCGTGCGCCAGCGCCGGGATGACATGGGTGCCCATCTCCAGCAGGAAGACCGGGATCGTCAGGGCCAGCGCGACCCAGAAGCGGCGCGTCATGTCGGCGAGCTCGGGGCTCGGGCCGGAATCGGCGGTCGCCATCACCGGCTCCAGCGCCATGCCGCACAGCGGGCACGAGCCGGGGTGATCCTGACGGATCTCGGGGTGCATCGGGCAGGTCCACTCGGCCACGGAGGCGTCCGGGGGCTCGGACGGGGCGCCGGCGTGGTGCTGGTGGTCGTGCTGGTGGTGGTGGTCGTGCTGGTGGTGGGCCGTGTGGTCGCCGGGCTGCGGGTGCCCGGTGAAGGACGCGGGGTCGGCGACGAA
>NZ_JBDHZL010000173.1:0-2889 GCF_039811905.1 Nigerium sp.
GGAGGCACGGCGGCTCGTCTACGCGCCGACGCTGATCCCGCGGCGCTCCACAGCGGCCCGCCGCTGACCGCAATCCGAAGGGAGCACCTCATGCCTGACAACGATCTGGACGCCTTCCTCGCCGGCGCCCGCGTGGACGCCGACGTGCTCGCGTTGCGGCCGGACTACCGCGTCCTCCTCGTCGCCGTCGACGGCATCGCGCCCGGCGAAAGCGACCCCGAGAGCGAGGCGTTGCTGCGGCGAGCCGAGGCGTCCGCCCGCGAGGCGCTCGCGGGCCGCCGGCCGGAGGATCTGGCCGAGGTGGCGTCCTGGCGCGAGGCCTACCGGGCGTTCGGGGCGAAGCCCCAGCGCACGCGCCACAGCCTGGAGGCCCTCCTCCGTCGCGCGGACGCCGGCCTCCCGCGCGTCAACCGGCTCACCGACACCTACAACGCGATCTCGGTGCTGCACCGCATCCCGCTCGGCGGCGAAGACCTCGACCGCTACTCCGGCCCGCCGCACCTCGCCCGGGCCACCGGCGACGAGCCGTTCGAGACGATGGCCGGCGGCGAGTCGGCGGTCGAGCACCCCGAGCCGGGCGAGGTCGTCTGGCGCGACGACGCCGGCGTCACCTGCCGCCGCTGGAATTGGCGCCAGACCCGCCGCACCGCCCTCACCGACGGCACGACGAGGGCCCTGTTCATCCTCGACACGCTCGACCCGGTCACCACGGACGCCGTCGGCGCGGCCGCCGACGAGCTCGTCGAGCACCTCGGACGCCTCGGCGACCTCACGGTCGCGCGCCGGCTCGTCGGCGGGGCCTGAACCGGCACCGGCCGAGCCGCACCCTTCGTCAGCGGCGCTTCGAGCGCGGCGTCATGATGTCGGACGCCGGCCGTCCGGCCTGCAGGAGGCGTCCCATCTCGCGCAGCGCCGGCGTCGCGTGGGTGTAGAAGCGGTAGTAGCCCGCGCACAGGTAGTTCAGCCCGGGCTCGCCGTCGGACGTCGTCGTGAAGCGGTCCTTCGGGCAGCCGCCGTGGCACGCCCACCGCACCGGGCACTCGCGGCACTGGCGGGGGAGCGCGGTCCGCTTCGACGTGCCGAACTCCCGCTGCTGCGCCGAGCCGAGCATGCGCGCGAACGAGTCGGACGCCACGTTGCCGAGCCGGTAGTCGGGCTCGACGTAGTGGTCGCAGGAGTAGACGTCGCCGTTGTGCTCCATCGCGAGGGCGTCCCCGCACTCGGGCGCGTGGACGCACAGCGAGTAGCGTCCGAACAGGGCGCCGAGGGCGACGTCGACGTCCTGCACGAAGACGCGGCCGACGTCCCGGTCGAGCCACTCGTCGAAGATCGCGACGAGGAAGCGGCCGTAGGCGTCGGGGTCGACCGTCCGCGACGTGATGCCGTCGCCGCGCTGCCGGTAGAGCACGAAGGTGCCGGAGGCGTCCCGCCAGCCGGACTCGGCCGCCTCCTCCTCGCCCGGCGCGACCCGCTCGACGATCGGGATGAACTGGACGAACTCCGCGCCCAGGTCGTCCCGGAGATGCCGGTAGACCTCGAGCGGGCGCTCCGCGTTCACCGCGTTCACCGTGCAGAGGACGTTCACGTCGACGCCGTGGTCCTGCAGCGTCCGCCAGCCGCGGACGACCTGCTCGTGGGTGCCGCGTCCGGCCTTGTTGACGCGGTAACGATCGTGGAGTTCGGCCGGGCCGTCGATGCTGACGCCCACGAGGAACCGCTCCCGCGCCAGGAACTCCGCCCACGCGTCGTCGATCAGCGTCGCGTTCGTCTGGATCGCGTGCCGGACGCGCTGCCGCGGCCGCTTGAGCTCGCGGGCGACGGCCACGGCCTCACGGAAGAAGTCCAGGCCGCGCAGGGTGGGCTCGCCGCCCTGCCAACTCACGGTGACGTCGCCGTCCGGCTGGGAGTTGAGGTAGTTGGCGAGGTAGGCGCGCAGCGTCTGCGACGACATCCGCTGGCCCTGCCCCTCCCAGAGGGCCTCCTTCGACAGGAAGAAGCAGTACTCGCAGTCGAGGTTGCAGGCCGCGCCGGTGGGCTTGGCCATCAGCGAGAACGGCGTCCGGGTCTGCGAGCGCATGGGGCGACTGTACGGGGGTTGCCGACGAGGCGTCCGCACGGCCACGGATCGGATCCCTCGCGGTCGCTCTCGTGGTCGCTCTCGGGGCGAACTCGGCGCGAACTCGGGGACGAACGGACCCTGACGAGGGAGGATGGGCGCCATGAATCCGCTGAGTGCCGCCCGCCGGGCCCTGGACGCCTACCGCCGCTCCGGCGCCGACCTGCCGTTCGGCGCGCCCGTCGACGACCACGGGACGGCCATGGAGGGGTACTACTGGCGCTTCACGGACGCCGCGTCCGGGCGGTCGGTGATCGCGCTGATCGGCGTCCAGCGGCCGGAGTCCGGGGGAGCGTGGGCGCTGGTGGGCGTCGGCGCCGAGCCCGGCCGGCGCTGGACGCACGCGATCCTGCGGCACGCCGCGGCCCGCCCCCGCGGGCCCGGAGCGTGGGCGTCCGGGGCGGAGGGGACGTTCCACGGGGACGACCGGCACGTCCGAGCCGAGCTGCCCGGCGTCCGGCTGGACGTGACGCTGGACGAGTTGCGTCCGTACCCGCCCGGCCCGTTCGGAGGGTCATCGGTCTTTCAGTGCGTCCCGGCACTGAACCAGTACTGGCACCCGTGGCTGCTCGGCGGGCGGGCGTCCGGGGTGGTGGAGGCCGCGGGCGAACGATGGCGGCTCGACGGGGCCGAGGTGTACGCGGAGAAGAACTGGGGCGCCGGCGGCTTCCCGGACGCCTGGTGGTGGGGGCAGGCGCAGGGCTTCGGCCAGGACGCCTGCGTCGCGTTCGCCGGCGGGCAGATCCACACCGGACCACCCCGGCTGGGGCTGC
>NZ_JBDHZL010000174.1:0-2836 GCF_039811905.1 Nigerium sp.
CCCCCGGTCGGCTCAGGCGCCCCCGGCCGGCTCAGGCGCCCCCGGTCGGCCCGGTCAGTTCGCGCGCCCCCGTCGTCTCGGGCCCGTCCACACCCGCAGCGTCGCTGCGCCGCGGAATGCCTCGTTCTGCTTCCAAAACGGAAGCAAAACCAGAGCGTCCGCAACGCGGGTACGCACCAGCCCGCGCAGGACCGAGCGGGCGGACGGCTGGTAGGCAGGGGCGGGCGACCGGGCGGGCGACCGGACGACCGGACGGGCGGGCCCGCTCAGCCGTAGCCGAGCTCGTCCAGCCGGTCGTCCTCGATGCCGAAGTAGTGGGCGATCTCGTGGACGACCGTGACGTTCACCTCGTCCACAACGTCCTCGAGCGAATCGCAGATGGCGAGGGTCGGGTTGCGAAAGATGCGGATGCGGTCGGGCAACACACCCATGTAGGACGAGTCCCGCTCGGTGATGGGGACCCCCTCGTACAGACCGAGCAGGGTCGGCTGGTCGGGCGGGGCATCGTCCTCGACGAGGATCACGCAGTTCTCGAGCAGGCCGAACAGCTCGTCGGGGATCTCGTCGATCGCCTGCTGCACGAGCGCGTCGAACTGATCGTCGGGGACGTCGATGGCCATACCGAAACCGTAGTCGCCGACCGCGGCGGTCAGCCGGACAGCTTCGCGTGGCGCGCGTGCGCCTTCTCCAGCAGGTACAGGACGCCGTCTTCGTCGAGCTCGTCGCGATAGCGCGGGGCCAGGGTGTCGAGCTTGGACTCCTCCTCGACCATGCGTGCGTAGATCTCGGCGCGCTCTTCATCGCCCACGTCGTACGCGACCGCCAGGTACTCCTTGGCGTGACGCCGGACGCCGTGCACCAACGTCTTGGCGCGGCCCGCCGGGCTGAGGAGCGAGGCGACCACCGTGAGAGCCAGGACGCCGATGATCACCGTCAGGCTGAGCCCGGTCGTGATCTCCACCACGTTGACGTGCTCGCCGTCGTTGATGAACGGGACGTTGTTCTCGTGCAACGCGTGCAGGATCAGCTTGACGCCGATGAATCCCAGGATCGTGGCGAGCCCGTACTTGAGGTAGATGAGGCGGTCGAGCAGCCCGTCGATCAGGAAGTACAGCTGCCGCAGGCCCAGCAGGCTGAACGCGGTCGCCGTGAACACCAGGAACACGTTCGTCGTCAACCCGTAGATCGCGGGGACGGAGTCGAGCGCGAACAGGATGTCCGTTCCGCCGATCGCGACCATCACGAGCAGCATCGGGGTGAGGACGCGGCGTCCGTTCTCGTAGGTGAACAGCTTGTCGCCGTCGTAGTGGTTCGAGGTGCGGAGGAAGCGCTTCGCGATCCGGATCATCACGTTGTCGGCGCTGCTGCCCTCGTCCTCGGGGACCAAGAGCTTGCCCGCCGTCACCAGCAGGATGATGCCGAAGATGTAGAAGATCCACGCGAAGCTGTTGATCAGGGCGGCGCCGAGCGCGATGAACACGCTGCGCGCGATCAGCGCGAACGCGATGCCGAACAAGAGGACCTTCTGCTGGTCCTTCCGGGGCACCGCGAAGCTGCTCATGATGATGAGGAATACGAACAGGTTGTCGACGCTGAGCGCCTTCTCCGTCACGTACCCGGCGAAGTACTCGGTGCCCATTTGTGCGCCTCCGAAAACCCACACGCCGACACCGAACAGCAACGCGATCCCGACGTAGATCGCCGACCAGATCGCCGATTCCCGCAGGGTCGGCTCGTGGGCCTGGCGGACGTGGAAGAAGAAGTCGAAGGCCAACAGGCCGATGATGCCAACGATCGTGGCGATCCAAACGAACGTGGGGACGACCACCAGCGCTCCTTTCGAGATAGGTCAAGCGGACGCCGACGGCCCTCCCTCGCCACCTCACGGCGGCCGGGAAGGCGGTCCAGCGACCGCTGGCTTCAGGTCGAAGGCGCAGCGGAATAACGCAATGCTAACGTCACGAAATCGAGATACGCAACCTGGCAAGCCCACCAACTAGCTCGCGAACGCCCAGCCTGGATCCCACGGTTCGCAGGCACACGGGCAGTCGTCCACGCACCACTTCGACTCGTCGCACTCCAGGGGGCACTCACAGATCGGCTCCGGTTCGTTCACCCGCGCGGCCCTCACGCGCTCGCGGGCTGCCCGCACTCGGGCGCGAACCTCCTCCACGGCGCGGGCCAGCGCCTCCCGGACCTCCTCCCCCGTGGGATGCCGTTCCGCCAACGGTCGACGCCCGCGCCGGGCATCCCGCAACTCGCGCCGCGGGGCACCGGCAGGCGGCTCATCACTCGTCGTGAATCCGGCATGGTGGTGGACTGCGACGTCCAGATGCGCAGGAAACCGCCGACCGGCCCGATCGGTCGCCGAATCCACGTCCCCGAAGCCCTCCACCGTGCTCTCACGGGCCGGCGCCGCCTCGTCCTCCAGCACCATGATCCGGAGCCCGGCCAGGCGCAGCAGCCTCTCGAACAGCGCGAGCGGCGGCGTCCTCGAACCTCTCTCCCACCGGCCGACCGCACCCGGCGACACCCCCAGGACGCCCGCCAGGTCGCGCTGGCTGGCGTCCAACCGCCGCCGCACACGCCGGATCAGCCCCGGCACGTCCAACAGCGGGACACCCCCTGGCTCCGCTGACAGGAGCGCGTCGCCGAGCGTCGCGTCATCCCACAACGGGCCGTCCTCCGGCCGCTCCCACACCGGCAGCGGACCACCCTCATCCGGCTCCGGCTGCATCCGGCCCTCGGCGAGCGCCTCCCGGTACAACGTCGTCAGCATCCCCATGCACGCACCCTCTCATCCGCCTCCGACAGTTTCTGCAGGGCCCGCCTCCGG
>NZ_JBDHZL010000175.1:0-2594 GCF_039811905.1 Nigerium sp.
TGGCGATCTACCTCGGCTACGGCTACCGCCACAGCCGCCTCGCCACCGACGAGTTGGCAGAAGGCATGGTCAAGTCAGTGCCGTAGGCGGTTGCTTGGGTCTGCTTCGATTTCGGAAGCAAAACCAAGGGACGCCGCGGGTGCCGGCATCCGGGGAGGGACAGGCCGGTGGGAAGCGCCGGCATCCGGCATCCGGCATCCGGCATCCGGCATCCGGCATCCGGCATCCGGGGCAGACAAACGCTGGAACACAACCGGTGGGACGCCGCGGCAAGCGGCGTCCCACCTCTTTGCGTTGTCGGCGCGTGGGCCTCTGAGCGGGGGTTAACCCCCGCTCCGGTTGACGGGCCACCCCCGTCGTGGGGCCGGGACGTGGTTCCCTAGCGTGGTGGTCATGAAGAAGTCCTCTCCCACCCCCCTGGTGGCGGCCGCCGACGGAGTCGTCGACGCGGTCGTCGGGCTGGTCTGGGTCGTCGTGTTCGTCACGATGGTCGGGGTCGGCCTCGCCACCCTCATCGTCGGCGTCGGGGCGTACATCCTGGCCGCGGCCGTCCTGATGACCGCGTCGCTCGGCGCCGCCGAGCGGCGGCGGGCGGCGTCCGTCTATCGGGTCGACGGCGTGCCCGGCGTTCCGGACGCCGACGGCCGTCCGTCGGCGGACGCCACCCGCGTCCGGACCCCGCGGCGCGGCCTCCTCGCGCCCCTCGCCCAGGCGCTGCTCGACCTG
The DNA here is from genome assembly GCF_039811905.1 of Nigerium sp. Lineage (NCBI taxonomy): Bacteria > Bacillati > Actinomycetota > Actinomycetes > Propionibacteriales > Propionibacteriaceae > Nigerium > Nigerium sp. The sequence goes on from NZ_JBDHZL010000175.1 coordinate 727, forward strand.
CGCGGACGGCAGTTCTGGCGCGACGTCACGCACCTCGTGGTCACGTTCGTCCTGGGGGTCGCCTCCGTGTGGGTGCTCGCCTACGTCATCGCCGGGGGCCTCGCGCACCTGGTCAGCCCGCTGCTGCCCGCCGGCGACGGGGCGTCCGCGGCCGGCTCCCCCAGCGCGTGGTCCGACGCGCTCTTCGGCTGGAACCGGCTGCCGACGGCCGTCTCGATCGCGGTGGGCGTGGTCTCGGTCGCGCTCGGCTGCGCGCTGCTCGCGGCCGCCCACGCGCTCCACCGGACGCTGTCGCGCTCGCTGCTGCGCGTCGACGACGGCGAGGTGCTCCGCCAGCAACTGCGGGCGGCGTCCGAGCAGCGGGATGGGGCGGTACGCGCCGTCGAATCCGACCGGCGGCGCATCGAGCGCGACCTGCACGACGGCGTCCAACCGCAGCTCGTCAACGTCGGCATGCTGCTGTCGATGGCCCGCTCGAAACTCGACACCGACCCCGAGCTCGCCCGGTCGCTGCTGGAGGAGGCGCATTCCGGCACGAAGACGGCCGTGCACGACCTCCGGATGCTCGGGCGCGGCATCCACCCGTCGATCCTGACCGACTCCGGCCTGGACGCCGCCCTGTCGGCCCTCGTCGCGCAGTTCGCGCTGCCCGTGACGCTCGACGTCCGGCTGCCCGGACGCTGTGGCCAGGCCGCCGAGGACGCCGCCTACTTCACGGTCGCCGAGGCCCTCACCAACGCGGTGAAGCACGCGGAGGCGTCCGGGTGCGTGGTGCGCGTCCGGCGCGCGGGGCCCGCGGAGGGCTCGGCGGGGGCGACGCTCACGCTGACGGTCGCCGACAACGGACGCGGCGGCGCGGTCATCCTCCCGCGTGGCGGTCTGGCGGGCGTCCGGGACCGGCTGGCCGCGGTCGGCGGCCGCCTGGACGTCGCGAGCTCCCCCGGCGGAACGATCGTGTCGGCGGTGATCCCGTGCGCGTGATCGTCGTCGAGGACTCCTCGATTCTGCGCGCCGGGCTGGTCCGGCTGCTCGCGGACGCCGGCCACGACGTGGTCGCCGACCTCGTGGACGCCAGCGGGCTGACCGCCGCGGTGGAGGGGAACGCCCCCGACATCGTCATCCTGGACGTCCGGCTCCCGCCCACCCACACCGACGAGGGCATTCGCGCCGCGCTCGACCTGCGCCGGCGGCGTCCGGGGTTGCCGGTGCTCGTCTTTTCGCAGTACGTCGAGGAGCACTACGCCACCCAGCTCGTCGCGTCGAGCCGCATGGGCCTGGGGTACCTGCTCAAGGACCGGGTCACGGACGTCGACGAGTTCCTCGCCGCCCTGGACGCCGTCGCCGCCGGCGGCACCGTGCTCGACCCGGAGGTGGTGGCGCAGTTGCTCGTCCGGACGCGCAACGCCGACGTCCTCGACCGGCTGTCCCCGCGCGAGCGGCAGGTCCTCGGCCTGATGGCCGAGGGGCGCTCCAACGCGTCGATCGCCGGCGTCCTGGTCATCACCGAGAGTTCCGTGGAGAAGCACGTGAGTTCGGTGTTCACCAAGCTCGGCCTGCCGCCGGAGGAGTCCGGCAACCGCCGCGTGATGGCGGTCCTCACCTACCTCGGGCACCCGACGAGCACCGGGCCCGGGCAGCCCGCGCCCACCACTCCATCCACCCACCCCACCCACCCGCTCCGCCCCCACGAAAGGGACTGACATGACTCCCCGTCCCCAGACCGACTTCCAGACCGACCCCCAGCACACCGACCACCGGCAGAGGCCCCACCGCCGGACCACCCTCGTCGTGGGCGGCATCCTCGCGGCAGCGCTCGTCGGCTCGGCGACGTTCTCGGCACTCGGCGCGATCAACACGGTCTCCGGCAC
>NZ_JBDHZL010000176.1:0-2582 GCF_039811905.1 Nigerium sp.
CCGGGACGCCGCGGGTGCGGTCGCGCTTGGACGAGAGCCGCGGCTCGGGGACGCCGACGTCGCGGGCGAGGGCGTCCAGCCAGGCGGGCCGGAGCTCGACCGGCTCGGTGACGCCGAGGGAGCACACGATCGGCAGGCGTCCGGCGGGGAGGCCCTCGAAGGCGCGGTAGGTCTCGGCGGCGGCGTCGGGATCGACCCAGGCGTTCCACTCGGCGGTCGGCGTCGTGTTGCCCGGGTAGTCGAACGCGCCGCCCATGATGACCACCCGGCCGAGCAGGTCGGGGAAGCGCGGCTCGGCGCGCAGCGCGACCGCGAGGTTCGTGAGCGGGCCGGTGACGAGCAGGGTCGTCTCGCCCGGATGGGCGCGGACCTCGTCGAGCCACACGTCGAGAAACGGACGCCGCGACAGGGCCGCCGACGCAGGGACGTGCGCGTACCCCAGCCCCGCGGCGCCGTGGGTCTCGGGCGTGGTGGTCAGCGAGACGACCAGGGGCGCGGGCGTGCCGGGGGAGACCTCGACGTCCGGCCGCCCGCAAGCCGCGAGCACCGCCGCCGAGTTGACCGCGGCCTGATGGGCAGTCGTGTTGCCAGCGGAGGTGGTGACCGCGGCGAGGTGGACGTCGGGGCGGGCGGCGAGCCAGCACAGGGCGAGCGCGTCGTCGATGCCGGTGTCCACGTCAGCCAGGATTCTCACCCGGCCAGCCTAGGTCGTCGTTTCGGCCTGTCGGGTCACGCCTCCGGCTGCCCCTCCTGGAGGCGCGCGAGGTCGCGGCGGATGTAGCGCAGGTGGGCCCACTCCTCTTCCAGGATCGTGCGCACGCAGTCGCCGACGGTCGGCTGCCAGTCGTCGTCGGGGCCCCACGGGTTGTCGCGTGGCTCGTCCAACTGCTCCTGCGTGACGGTCGCCAAGAAGTCGGTCACCATCTGTTGGCGTTCGGCGCGGACGGCCGCGACCTCGTCGAAGTCGCGAGGCTCGCGCATCCGCGCCGGCACGACGCCCATCTCGGACGCCCCCGTGAAGAACTGCCCGATCTCGTGGAAGGGGTCAGGCTGCCGGCCGATGCCCGCGAGCAGCCACGCGTCCGTCGCGAGGATCAGGTGGCGCAACGTCTGCGACAAGGACCATTCGCCGCCGACCTGCACGTCGCGCAGGCCGGCGGGCGTCCCCTCGACGGTCGTGCGCCAGGCGTCCTGGACCGCGGACCAGCCGTCGCGCAGGCCCTCGGGGGTGCGCGCCTCCTGCAGCTCACGCCCGGGGAACTGACGATTCAGCTCGTCCCTCACGAACGGGACGACGTCCACCCCGTTGACGTACAGGCTGCCGAAGAACAGGTCGTGGCTGTCGACGTCGAGGCCGTCCAGGTCCACGCCGCGCATGGTCACCCCGCTCATGTCGCAGAACCGGAACGTCGCCCCCGTGAAGCGGGACCGAACGAAGGAGGCGCCGGTGAAATCGCCCGTGCGTGCGTTGGCCGTCATGCGACCAGTGTCCCAGCCCGGCGACCCCGTGCACAGCCCCTGCCGCGGCTGAGCGATGATCGGGGTCGCCCCCGCGACCGGACGGGCGTCCCTAAGTGAACAAGTCGAATGGTCGCCCGCGCGGGGACGCCTCCTCGCCCTCGACGGCGCACCGCCCGCGAGCGAGAATTCGACCGTGACCTCAATCGTTTCATGGCGGCGGATCGGCCGGCCCGTGGAGGCGATTCCGCCGCAGCTCCGTCTGGCCCGCCAGGGCATCGACCCCCTCGAGCGGCACTGGGAACGCGACTCGCTGCAGTCCGGCGCACTCCCCGCGCTGCTGCTGGGGGTGGCGATTTTCGGCATCGGGTCGGGCCTCATCCCGTACCTGTCGTGGGGCGAGACGCCCGCCTGGTTGGACGCGCTCGGCGCCCTCGCCCTCGCGTACGCGCTGGGGTGGACGGTGTACGCGCTCTTCGTGCGGCATCGCGCGCTGCGCTTCGTGCATGAGTTGGACGCCGCGGCCGTCCAGCAGTTGGCCGTCGAGGCGCTCGACGAACTCGCCGGGCCGGTGGCCCGGCTGTCGCGGCTGTTGCTGCCGGGGTCGCCGGGGGCGATCGATCAGGTCGCGGTGACCTCGCGGGGCATCGTGCTGCTGGCCCCGCTCGACCTCCGGGGGAACCGGTCCCTGGACGAACTGGAGCAGACGTCCGGGCTGGGGCGGCAGGCGTCCCTGCTGCGGCAGCGCGCGCTCGCCGTGCGCGTGCTGGTCGGCTCGGAGATCCCCGTGGTGCCCGTGCTGCTCACCGTGAGCGGCACCGTGGACGACGGCCCCGCTCGCATCAACGGCTCCGAGCTCCACCTTGCGGACCTGCGCCAGTTCAAGCCCCTCGTGGACGCCCGGCCGCGGGTCGTCGGCGAGGACGACGTCCAGCGCATCGCCGGACGCCTGCGGCGCTACGCCGGCTGACGCCCGCGGGCGTCGCGCGGACCCTGGCGATCCGCACCGGGGCAGAGGGACGCCGCCCGCTAGGGTGGACGCTCTCGGGGCGTTAGCTCAGCCGGTCAGAGCAGGGGACTCATAATCCCTGGGTCGCGGGTTCGAGCCCCGCACGCCCTACCTA
>NZ_JBDHZL010000177.1:0-2536 GCF_039811905.1 Nigerium sp.
TCCGCCGCGTCGGCCCAGCAACGCGCGCAGCCGCCGGCCGGCGCCGGCGGCGTCCCGGAAGAGGCCGCGGAGCGGCACCGGCTGGCCCGCGAGAAGGTAGCCCCCGGAGACCAGGCCCGCACCCGTCTCGAACGGGTTGCCGGCCGCAGAATGCCCGGCGACGACCCACGACCATCCGGCGGCCGCCGAGTAGAGCGGGAAGAACGCCGGCCCCAGCACCGCGTATTGGAAGGCGTGCCGCCCCTCGTGGGCGAGGATGTCGGGCATGACGCGCTCGAGGCGTCCGATGGTGGACGCCGTCGTCACGACATTGCCCACCGTGAACGCCCCGGCGATGGGGTAGCGGAAGCGGTAGCCCTCAGCGATCCAGAGCCCGTGCGGCCCGCGCCGGATGCGCGCTCGGCCGACCAGCGCCACCGCGATCCCGAGCGGGGTGGTGAGGTTGAGCAGGTTCAGGACGCCGCGGGCTCGCGTCCAGGGAAGGGGACCCGCTGGGCGTCGGGACGCCCTGGGGGCCGTGCGGGGACGCGCAGTGGCCGGGCGGGGACGGGGAGTGCTCCGGGCGGTCTGCCGGGGCTGGGTGCGACGGGAGCTGAACGGCGTCCACATGGGTGCCATCGTGCCGTACGCGCGGCGCGGGGGCCGGGCAGTGAGGCGGTTCGCGCATGAGCGCAGGGAGGCCCCGGTCGATTCGCCGCCACTCGATGAGGCTTTCTCGGACGATTCCCGCTCAGCCGCGCAGGGAAACGCGCATCGAGTGGTGGCGAATCGACTGGCCGGTGGGGGCCGGAGTCGGGTAGCGCGAGGGGGTCGCGGCGGCACGTGTCCGGCGACGGGTTCGCTCGGAAACGCCTGCAGCGTGTGCGGAACGCCTGCAGTAAACCGCGAAACGCCCGCAGCGTTTCCGCAACGCCTGCCTCCGGCGAGAACGCTGCCTTACGTCAGGCAGCGTTGCGGCCGCAGCCCGGCGTTTCGGGAACGCCTGCAGCGTTTGCGAAAGACCTGCAGCGTTTCGGTCTGCGGGGCGGCGCCCGTGTCGGACGCGGTCGCCGGACGCCAGCTCGGGGCGCGCCGGAGTCGTCCGCCCCTCCCCCCCGGGTCCGGCGAGCCTGCACGCCGGACAGGGTGACGAACAACCGCCCCTCACTCCTCGGCCACGAGCTCACCGCACGACAACCCACCCCGGCGACCCCCCGGACGTTCGCCGCGGGCGTCCTCATCTCGTTTGCACTCCCTGGGGGCGAGTGCTAAGAATGGTGTTAGCACTCTGCCGTGCAGAGTGCTACCTCTGTCAGACTCGATGAGACCGACCAGGTCGTCCGTCGCGGGCATCGTCTTTGGCATTGACCATGAACCAACGTGGGGTCCGCCAGCCCGGGGGCCCCGGATACGCCGGAGGATTGCCAACAACCATGGCAAAACTGATTGAATTCAATGTCGACGCGCGGCGCGGTCTCGAAAAGGGCATGAACACCCTGGCCGACGCGGTCAAGGTGACGCTCGGCCCGAAGGGCCGCAACGTCGTCCTGGAGAAGAAGTGGGGCGCCCCCACGATCACGAACGACGGCGTGTCGATCGCCAAAGAGATCGAGCTCGAAGACCCGTTCGAGAAGATCGGCGCCGAGCTCGTCAAGGAGGTCGCCAAGAAGACCGACGACGTCGCGGGCGACGGCACGACCACCGCGACCGTCATCGCGCAGGCGATGGTGCGCGAGGGTCTGCGCAACGTCACGGCGGGCGCCAACCCGATGAGCCTGAAGCGCGGCATCGAGAAGGCCACCAAGGCCGTCTCCGAGCAGCTGCTCGGCCAGGCCATCGACGTCGAGACCAAGGAGCAGATCGCCGCGACGGCGTCCATCTCCGCTGGTGACTCCACGGTCGGCGACATCATCGCCGAGGCGATGGACAAGGTCGGCAAGGAGGGTGTCATCACCGTCGAGGAGAGCAACACCTTCGGGCTCGATCTCGAGCTCACCGAGGGTATGCGCTTCGACAAGGGCTACATCTCCCCGTACTTCGTCACCGATACCGAGCGCATGGAGGCCGTCCTCGACGACCCGTACGTGCTCATCGTGAACAGCAAGATCTCCTCGCTGAAGGACCTGCTGCCCATCCTCGAGAAGGTCATGCAGTCGGGCAAGCCGCTGCTGGTCATCGCTGAGGACGTCGACGGAGAGGCCCTCGCCGGCCTGATCGTCAACAAGATCCGCGGCACGTTCAAGTCCGTCGCGGTGAAGGCCCCGGGCTTCGGCGACCGCCGCAAGGCCATGCTGGGCGACATCGCCATCCTGACCGGCGGCCAGGTGATCTCCGAGGAGGTCGGCCTCAAGCTGGACGCGGTGACGCTCGAGCTGCTCGGTCGCGCCCGCTCGGTGCGCGTCACCAAGGACGAGACGACGATCGTGGACGGCGCCGGTGACGCCGACCAGATCGCGGGTCGCGTGGCGCAGATCCGCCGCGAGATCGAGAACTCCGACTCCGACTACGACCGCGAGAAGCTGCAGGAGCGGCTCGCCAAGCTGGCCGGCGGCGTGGC
>NZ_JBDHZL010000178.1:0-2526 GCF_039811905.1 Nigerium sp.
AAACGCTGCAGGCGTTCCGCCCACGCGGCAGGCGGGCGCCCGGCGCGGACCGATTCACGCCCGCCGGACCCCGTCGGCTAAGATGACGGGGTTGCCTCGGCGAGGGGTGCTCGACGCCCGTGATCGACAAGGTGTGTCCTCCCTTGCTGAGCCCGCAGTTTTCGCATTTCAGCAGCAAGGTTGAGGAGGAACCGGTTCATGGCCGGCAACGAGATCAAGATCAGCGCCGAAGCTCGCACGGAGTTCGGCAAGGGCGCGGCGCGTCGCATTCGCCGCGCCGACAAGGTACCGGCCGTCATCTACGGCCACGGCACCGACCCCGTCCACATCACGCTCCCGGGTCACGAGACGCTCCTCGCGCTCCGCACGGCGAACGCGCTGTTGTCGATCGAGGTCGACGGCGGCGCCGCGCAGCTCGCGCTGCCCAAGCAGGTGCAGCGCGACCCGATCAAGGGGTTCGTCGAGCACGTCGATCTGGTGACGGTCCGCCGGGGCGAGAAGGTCACGGTCGAGGTGCCGATCGTCGTCGTGGGCGAAGAGGTCCCCGACCAGATCACGAACGTCGACGCCCAGGTCATCGCGCTCGAGGTCGAGGCCACCGACATCCCGCAGCACATCGAGGTCGACATCACCGGCCTCGAGATCGGCGACCAGATCCTCGCGCAGGATCTCAAGCTGCCCGAGGGTGCCTCGCTGGGCGTCGAGTCCGAGCAGCTCATCCTCTCCATCACGCAGGCGCGTGAAGAGGAGCCCGAGCCCGAGGAGGGCGAAGACGCCGAGGGCGAGGGGGCCGAAGAGGGCGCCGAGGACGCCGAGGACGACTCCGACGAGGAGAAGTAGTCGGTGTCAGCCTGGCTGGTGGTCGGGCTCGGCAACCCGGGCCCGACCTACGCCAACACCCGACACAACGTCGGGTTCATGGTGGCGGACGAGCTGGCGCGTCGCGCGTCCGGCTCGTTCGCCGCACCCCGGGGCCTGCGGGCCGAGGTCTGCGAGACCCGGCTCGCGGCGTCCGGCATGGGGGGCGTCGGCGCCGACGCCCAGCGCGTCGTCCTGGTGAAGCCGCGCACGTTCATGAACGACTCCGGCCTCGCGGTCGGCAAGGCGTCCGCGTTCTACAAGATCGCGCCCGAGCACATCGTCGTCGTCCACGATGAGCTCGACCTCGACCTCGGCCAACTCCGCCTGAAGCGCGGCGGCGGCGACAACGGCCACAACGGCCTCAAGTCCATCAGGGCCGCGCTCGGCACGGGCGACTACTACCGCGTCCGCTTCGGCATCGGACGCCCACCCGGCCGGCAAGAGCCGGCCGACTACGTGCTTCGGCCGATTTCGGCGTCGGTTCGGCCCGACGTCGAGATCGAGGCCTCCCGCGCCGCGGACGCCGTGGAGGCCCTGCTGAGCGACGGCCTCGCCGACGCCCAGAACCGGTTCAACTCCTGACGCCGGCCGCCGCGACCGCGACGACCACCGCGAACGCCAGGCACGCCACCAGCACCACGACGCCGATCGCCGCGGCGATCGCGGCCAGCGGACGCCTCTTCGCCGGCCACCACGGCAGCGACTTCCACCGGACGCCCGCCGCGACCGCCGCGCCGGCCACGAGCCCGGCCGCGGCCCCGAACATCCAGGCGGGGACCATGTCCCACGACGCGGCCACCCACCACAGCGCGAGTGTCCCGAGGGCCCAGCCGCCGCGTCCGACGAGCTTCAGCCGGTGGCGTCCGCGCACCGACGACCACGCGAACAGCAGCGCGGCGAGCGCTGCGACGAGGGCGAACGGCGCCGAGTACGGCACGCTGCCGGGCAGCGTCGGCGGCATCGCGTCGCTGCCGAGCAGCCGGAACGCCGCGAACGTCGGGTCCTGAGCCGTGTTCGACAGCATGATCGCGGCGCGGTGGGCGTCCCGGTCGAGGAGCAGGACCGTCCGGAAGCCGCCCGTGCCGCCGTTGTGCCAGGCCCACGGGTGGCCGCCGGCGTCGAGGGTGATCCACGCCAGGCCGATCCGCATCGGCGGGAGGCCGCCGACCTCGGCGTCCCAGCGGGGCGTCAGGGCGTCCGCGCCGGGGATCCGCCCGTCCAGGATCGCCCGCGCGTACGTCTCCAGATCGGCGGTCGTCGTCGTGACGCCGAGCCCGGCGGGCGCGTAGCCGCCCGCCCCGGTCCACGGCTGTTCGCGCACCCCGCCGGGCGAATGCGCCACGACCAGGTCGGACGCCGGCGTGTTCGCCGGGGCGACCTGCGTCGCCGTCATGCCGAGCGGCTCCCAGAGCCGCTGCCGCACATACGTCGGCCAATCCCGGACGCCTCCGGCGCGGGCCAGCGCGTGCCCCAGCAGCGCGGCCCCGAGGTTGGAGTAGTGGAACGCGCCGCGCCCCACCAGCTCGACGCCCTTCGTCGCCGCGATGACGCTCTCCGGCGTCGAGTCCGTGTACTCCCGCGGCGTCGTCCCGGCGTACTGCGAGGGCAGGAGGTCGGCGTAGTCCTGCCGCGCGATGGGGGGCAGGCCGCCGCGGTGGCTCACCA